>NZ_JBTOQG010000015.1:0-76841 GCF_055283955.1 Pseudomonas sp. HP_12 | reverse complement strand
CGCCGATGGTAGTGTGGGGTTTCCCCATGTGAGAGTAGGTCATCGTCAAGATTAAATTCCGAAACCCCATTTGCGAAAGCAGATGGGGTTTTGTTTTTGCGCGCGGAAAAGCTGTTAACAACTCTCCACAGTAAAACCCACCCATCAGCAATGCTTGACTTCGGCTTGTGCCCTGAACGGCACGCTTGCGTAGGTCGGCTAGATGGCTATCATGCGCGTCTTACAACCAGGCGCTGAAATCCATGCATACGTTGCTAAAGCTACTTGGAGATGGGGCGTTTCACTCCGGCGAGGATCTGGGGCTCGCGCTGGGCGTCAGCCGAAGTGCTGTCTGGAAGAAGCTGCAGCAGGCCCAGGCTGAGCTGGGCATCGAAATTTACAAGGTGCGCGGCCGAGGTTACCGTTTGGCTTCCCCGCTTTCGTTGTTGGACAGTGAGGTGCTGATCGATGAGCACGAAAGATTGGGTTGGACATGTCGCATTCACGAAACTATCGACTCCACGAATGCCGAAGCCATGAGAATGGCAAGTTCAGGCGCAGCCCTTCCGGCTTTGGTTCTTGCAGAGCAGCAGACAGCAGGCCGCGGCAGGCGTGGGCGTCAATGGGTAAGTCCTTTTGCTGAAAACCTCTATTACAGCCTTGCTTTGCGTATGGATGGCGGTACCCGTCGGCTCGACGGTCTTAGCCTTGTCGTAGGGCTTGCAGTTGTAGATACGCTGCGAGAACTCGGTATCCATAGAGCGGGCCTGAAATGGCCTAACGACATACTGGTTGGCCGCAAAAAACTCGCTGGAGTGCTGCTCGAGGTAACTGGCGATCTCGCTAATGTTTGCCATGTAGTTATCGGTATTGGGATCAATATCAATATGCGTGATTCCGTTGACGTCGATCAGGCTTGGACGTCGGTGGCCCTTGAGCTGGGAGATATTCAGGACAGAAACAAGGTCGCCTGCGCGCTAAGTCGAAATCTCAGTGGCTATCTTGCTGGCCATCAGGAAAGAGGATTTGCAGCGTATAGAAAAGCGTGGGAGGACAAGCATCTATGGCAAGGCCTCGCGGTCGCTCTCACCGCGGGTACGAACACCACCCAGGGCGTTGTGAAGGGCATTGGTGATGATGGGGCGTTACGCCTGGAGGTAGATGGGCGTGAAGAGCATTTCAGCGGGGGGGAGGTGACTCTCAGGCTCCAGGATGGTTAGGGTAGAAATCAGAGTTAGTAAGATCGGCCTGTATTCAGGTGCGTATCGTTAATGAGGTGGGTATGCCATGGACGTTTTTGTTGTTACTCATGTTGAACGGTCTGTATTTCTTCTGGCATCAGCAGGATGCGCCGCTGCGTCCTAAAGAGGTCGAGCCGCTGCTGACTCATCGAGCGTATGGCCAAAATATTCGTTTGCTGGGCGAGTCGGAAGTCGGTGGTGGTACTGCGCGTACCTCTACAGGGCAAGAGAACTGCCTCTACCTGGGGGGAACTGCCAAGCAGGCTGAAGCGGCACTTCTCGAGCAGCGTCTTGTTGCCTTAGATATCGATACTCACCTTGAAAAGCGCCTGGATCAGGAAGGGGGCGTGTACTGGCTGAAAATTGCGCCTGCTAGCCGGCGCTTGGTCAGCGAGGTTTTGATTGCCGAGCTCCGCAGGGATTTTCCCATGCTAAAAAATGAAATAATGTCATGTGAAGGCATTGCAACCGTAGATTAGTTTGAATAGAATGGCGCCCGCTTCGCAGTGCAGATCAATTGATAGGTACTGATGTAGCGATGGTCAATTCTTGTAACCTCAAGTTTTTATTGAGAAAAAGATTGACAGAAGGGTAGCATGATATAGAATGCTGCCTCGCTTAGGAGGGGTTCCCGAGCGGCCAAAGGGATCAGACTGTAAATCTGACGTCTACGACTTCGAAGGTTCGAATCCTTCCCCCTCCACCATATTTTGAGCGTAAGCAGCAAAGCTCAGCGGGTATAGTTTAGTGGTAGAACCTCAGCCTTCCAAGCTGATGATGCGGGTTCGATTCCCGCTACCCGCTCCAAGTTTTCTGGTTGTGCAATGTGTTTTGCTCTTGTAGCTCAGTTGGTAGAGCACACCCTTGGTAAGGGTGAGGTCAGCGGTTCAAATCCGCTCAAGAGCTCCATTACTAAGGCAGATATGTGAGTATCTGCCTTTGTTTTAGGCGCTACGAATACCAAGGTTTTCAAGGTCTTGGTAAGGTGGCGCCGCAGTGATTCAACGTGCATAATCGCAGTTGTCGAGTTGCTGTTGAAATCTTCCTGTCAGGTCCGCATAATGTTCGGCCTGATTTTGCTTTTAGGTCAGTAGCTCAATTGGCAGAGCGACGGTCTCCAAAACCGTAGGTTGGGGGTTCGATTCCCTCCTGACCTGCCAGATTCTCCAAAGTATCTGGCTTTCTTTTCACAGGATTTTAGTAGATGAATCCAAAGGCTGAAGCCCAAGACTCCCGTTTTGATCTCGTGAAGTGGCTTGTAGTAGTGCTTCTGGTAGTCGTGGGTGTCGTTGGAAATCAATACTATTCCGCGCAGCCAATCCTGTATCGCGTTCTTGCCCTGCTTGTGATCGCCGCCGTGGCAGCCTATGTGGCTCTGCAGACGGGGAAGGGTAAGGCTTTCTTTGTTTTGGCCAAAGAAGCTCGCGCTGAGATTCGTAAAGTCGTGTGGCCTACGCGTCAAGAGACTACCCAGACCACTTTGATCGTGGTTGCAGTGGTTCTCGTCATGGCGCTGCTGTTGTGGGGTTTAGATTCCCTGCTCGGCTGGCTTGTTTCTTTGATTGTTGGCTAAGGGTGTCCCGTGGCTAAGCGTTGGTACGTAGTGCATGCCTACTCGGGTTACGAGAAGCATGTCATGCGCTCACTGGTTGAGCGTGTAAAGCTTGCAGGCATGGAAGATGGCTTCGGCGAGATTCTGGTCCCTACTGAAGAAGTAGTGGAAATGCGTAACGGCCAGAAACGCAAAAGTGAACGCAAATTCTTCCCTGGCTATGTGCTTGTTCAGATGGACATGAACGAGGGCACTTGGCACTTGGTCAAGGATACTCCTCGTGTCATGGGTTTCATCGGTGGCACGGCAGACAAGCCGGCTCCTATTACCGATAAAGAAGCTGAGGCAATTCTGCGTCGCGTTGCTGATGGTAGCGACAAGCCGAAGCCAAAAACCCTGTTCGAGCCGGGCGAAGTCGTCCGTGTTACAGATGGTCCGTTTGCTGATTTCAACGGTACTGTCGAAGAAGTCAATTACGAAAAGAGCCGAATCCAAGTGGCGGTGCTCATTTTCGGACGCTCCACTCCGGTGGAGCTGGAGTTCAGTCAGGTCGAAAAGGCGTAACTGAGCTCAGAATCCCATACCCCGCAGCCCTGGGCTGTGGGGTTTTTTCGTCACCGGGATAAACGCGCAAGTAACCGGGGAGCCTTTCGAGGCGCTAGAACCCGTAATTGGAGTGCCTCATGGCCAAGAAGATTACCGCTTACATCAAGCTTCAAGTGAAAGCCGCTCAGGCTAACCCGAGCCCGCCTGTTGGTCCTGCACTGGGTCAGCACGGCGTGAACATCATGGAATTCTGCAAAGCGTTCAACGCCCGTACTCAGGGTATTGAGCCAGGTTTGCCGACTCCTGTGATCATCACTGTTTACAGTGACCGCAGCTTCACCTTTGAAACCAAAAGCACCCCGGCTTCGGTACTGCTGAAAAAAGCAGCTGGCTTGACCAGCGGCTCGGCTCGTCCGAACACCGTAAAAGTTGGCACTGTAACCCGTGCTCAGCTGGAAGAAATCGCCAAGGCAAAAAATGCCGACTTGACCGCTGCTGATATGGACGCCGCCGTGCGCACCATCGCCGGTTCTGCTCGTAGCATGGGCCTTAACGTGGAGGGTGTGTAATGGCTAAGCTGACTAAGCGCCAAAAAGCTATCGCTTCCAAAGTCGAAGCTGGCAAATCTTATAACTTCAACGAAGCCGCTGCTCTGCTGGCTGAGTTGTCGACAGTGAAGTTCAGCGAGTCTGTGGACGTCGCTGTGAACCTCGGTGTTGATCCTCGTAAATCCGATCAGGTCGTACGTAGCGCCACCGTGCTGCCTCACGGCACTGGCAAGACCGTTCGTGTCGCAGTATTTACTCAGGGTCCAGCTGCTGAAGCTGCTCTGGCTGCCGGCGCTGATCGTGTTGGTATGGACGATCTGGCTGCTGAAATGAAAGGCGGCGACCTGAACTATGACGTCGTGATTGCTTCCCCGGACGCAATGCGTGTTGTTGGTCAGCTGGGTCAGATCCTCGGCCCGCGCGGCCTGATGCCTAACCCTAAAGTCGGTACCGTTACTCCAGACGTAGCCACTGCCGTGAAAAACGCCAAGGCTGGTCAGGTTCGTTATCGCACCGACAAAAACGGCATTATCCATACCTCCGTTGGCAAGGTCGGCTTTGATGCAGACAAGCTGCGTGAGAACGTTGAAGCTCTGATCGCTGATCTGAAGCGTATCAAGCCAGCTTCCTCGAAAGGTATCTACGTTAAGCGCGTAACACTGAGCACCACTATGGGCCCAGGCTTGGTCATCGACCAAGGTTCGTTGGACGCGTAAGACTGGCATGGCGCGGGTAACCGCGTCATTGCGAAAATTGGGGTCCCTGCCTGGCGGGGGCTATCCAAGACCGTAGGCGGCGAAAGCCTTAAACCACAAGCCTACGCAGATGGTGCTCCCGGTTCCTTACCGAATCAGACACCAAAACGACATCCGGCTCAGGTCAGATGAAACGGTAACAAGCAGGAGTTAAACCCGTGGCAATTAAACTCGAAGACAAGAAGGCCATCGTCGCTGAAGTCAACGAGGCTGCCAAAGTCGCTCTGTCTGCTGTTGTGGCTGATGCCCGCGGTGTGACGGTAGGCGCGATGACCGGACTCCGTAAAGAGGCTCGTGAAGCTGGCGTTTATGTACGTGTCGTACGTAACACCCTGCTCAAGCGCGCCGTTGCTGACACTGAATACAGTGTCCTCAACGATGTGTTCACCGGCCCGACCTTGATCGCCTTCTCCAACGAACATCCAGGTGCTGCTGCCCGTTTGTTCAAAGAGTTCGCTAAAGGTCAGGATAAGTTCGAGATCAAGGCAGCTGCGTTTGAGGGCAAGTACCTCGCAGCTAATCAGATCGACGTACTGGCAACACTGCCGACCCGCAACGAAGCGATTTCGCAGCTGATGAGCGTGATTCAAGGCGCTACCAGCAAGCTCGCTCGTACTCTGGCGGCTATTCGCGAACAGAAAGAAGCCGCTGCAGCCTAAGGGCCGGCACTTCTTCTCGCGTATTTTTATTTATTTCGATGGTCGCGTAGGCCGTCCCCCAATTCAGGAATTAGAGTCATGTCTATCTCTCAAGACGATATCCTCAACGCCGTAGCTGAAATGTCCGTTCTGCAGGTTGTAGAGCTGATCAAAGCATTCGAAGAAAAATTCGGTGTTAGCGCTGCTGCTGCTTCCGCTGGCCCAGCTGCTGCTGCCGCCGTTGTTGAAGAGCAAACTGAATTCAACGTCATGCTGCTGGAAGCTGGCGAGAAGAAAGTTAACGTTATTAAGGCAGTTCGTGAACTGACCGGTCTGGGCCTGAAAGAAGCCAAGGCAGTCGTTGACGGCGCGCCAGCAATGGTTCTGGAAGCAGTAGCTAAAGACGCTGCTGACAAAGCCAAGGCTACTCTGGAAGAAGCAGGCGCTAAAGTCGAGCTGAAGTAAGCATCGACTTTGCGTTTCCAGCCCAAGCGTTAAGCGAAAGGCTGATGGCTGGTGGCTTCTGCCACCGGCCTTTTTCCGTTGTTGGCAGCTGATTCGGTTAGCGCTGATTACGTGATCTACCCACCTCGAACGGTGGCGCGAACCATGGGGTTCGCAAGATTTTTCTGGCTGCTCCCGTCGGGAGGAGCCAAACAAGCAGGTGACCAAGCTGGGGAACGCTGATGGCTTACTCATATACTGAGAAAAAACGTATCCGCAAGGACTTTAGCAAGTTGCCGGACGTCATGGATGTGCCTTACCTCCTGGCCATCCAGCTGGATTCGTATCGTGAATTCTTGCAAGCGGGAGCGACTAAAGATCAGTTCCGCGACGTGGGCCTGCATGCGGCCTTCAAATCTGTTTTCCCGATCATCAGCTACTCCGGCAATGCTGCTCTGGAGTATGTGGGTTATCGTCTGGGCGAACCGGCTTTTGATGTCAAGGAATGCGTGCTCCGCGGTGTGACATACGCCGTACCTTTGCGGGTAAAAGTACGTCTGATCATTTTCGACAAAGAATCGTCGAACAAAGCGATCAAGGACATCAAAGAGCAAGAAGTCTATATGGGTGAAATCCCCCTGATGACTGAAAACGGTACCTTCGTTATCAACGGTACCGAGCGTGTGATCGTTTCCCAGCTGCACCGTTCCCCGGGCGTGTTCTTTGACCATGACCGCGGCAAGACGCACAGTTCGGGCAAGCTGTTGTATTCGGCTCGCATCATTCCTTACCGTGGTTCGTGGCTGGACTTCGAATTCGATCCGAAAGACTGTGTCTTCGTTCGTATCGACCGTCGCCGCAAACTCCCTGCATCGGTTCTGCTCCGTGCATTGGGTTACACCACTGAAGAAGTGTTGGATGCTTTCTACACCACCAACGTATTCCACGTTCAGGGCGAGAACCTGAATCTGGAGTTGGTGCCTCAGCGCCTGCGTGGCGAAATTGCCGTTCTGGATATTCTGGACGACAAGGGCAAGGTGATTGTTGAGCAAGGCCGTCGTATTACGGCCCGTCACATCAACCAGCTCGAAAAAGCGAACATCAAGACACTTGAGGTTCCGCTCGACTACGTTATTGGCCGCACCAGCGCCAAGGCGATCGTGCACCCAGCGACGGGTGAGATCATTGCCGAGTGCAATACCGAGCTGAATACCGAGATCCTGGCAAAAATTGCCAAGGCTCAAGTTGTTCGCATCGAGACGCTGTACACGAACGACATCGACTGCGGTCCTTTCATCTCCGACACCCTGAAGATCGACTCGACCGGCAACCAGCTTGAAGCCCTGGTCGAAATCTATCGGATGATGCGTCCTGGCGAGCCACCTACCAAGGATGCCGCCGAGACCTTGTTCAACAACCTGTTCTTCAGCCCAGAGCGCTACGATCTGTCGGCTGTAGGTCGGATGAAGTTCAACCGTCGTATTGGTCGTACCGAGATCGAAGGTTCGGGCGTCCTGCACAAAGACGACATCGTCGCCGTGCTGAAGACCCTGGTCGACATCCGTAACGGTAAAGGCATCGTCGATGACATCGACCACCTTGGTAACCGTCGCGTTCGTTGCGTAGGCGAGATGGCCGAGAACCAGTTCCGTGTAGGTCTGGTGCGTGTTGAGCGCGCGGTTAAAGAGCGTCTGTCGATGGCAGAAAGCGAAGGCCTGATGCCTCAGGACCTGATCAACGCCAAGCCTGTTGCGGCGGCGGTGAAAGAGTTCTTCGGTTCCAGCCAGCTTTCCCAGTTTATGGACCAGAACAACCCGCTGTCCGAGATTACTCACAAGCGTCGTGTCTCTGCACTCGGCCCTGGTGGTCTGACGCGTGAGCGTGCCGGCTTTGAAGTTCGTGACGTACACCCGACTCACTACGGTCGTGTATGCCCGATTGAAACGCCGGAAGGTCCGAACATTGGTCTGATCAACTCCTTGGCGGCATACGCGCGCACCAACCAGTACGGCTTCCTCGAGAGCCCGTACCGTGTGGTTAAGGACGCTCTGGTAACTGACGAAATCGTTTTCCTCTCAGCTATTGAGGAAGCGGATCACGTCATTGCCCAGGCTTCTGCGGCAATGAACGACAAGAAGATCCTGATCGACGAGTTGGTTGCTGTTCGTCACTTGAACGAGTTCACCGTCAAGGCGCCGGAAGACGTCACCCTGATGGATGTTTCGCCGAAGCAGGTTGTTTCCGTTGCAGCGTCGCTGATCCCGTTCCTTGAGCACGACGACGCCAACCGTGCGTTGATGGGTTCGAACATGCAGCGTCAGGCTGTTCCAACACTGCGCGCTGACAAGCCGCTGGTTGGTACTGGCATGGAGCGTAACGTTGCGCGTGACTCCGGCGTTTGCGTGGTGGCCCGTCGTGGCGGCGTGATTGACTCGGTTGACGCTAGCCGTATCGTGGTTCGTGTTGCAGATGACGAAGTTGAGACAGGCGAAGCCGGTGTCGACATCTACAACCTGACCAAATACACACGTTCGAACCAAAACACCTGCATCAACCAGCGCCCGCTGGTGAGCAAGGGTGATCGCGTTCAGCGTAGCGACATCATGGCTGACGGCCCGTCCACCGATATGGGTGAGCTGGCACTGGGTCAGAACATGCGCATCGCGTTCATGGCGTGGAACGGCTTCAACTTCGAAGACTCCATTTGCCTGTCCGAGCGTGTTGTCCAAGAAGACCGCTTCACCACGATCCACATTCAGGAACTGACCTGTGTGGCGCGTGATACCAAGCTTGGGCCTGAAGAGATCACTGCTGACATCCCTAACGTGGGTGAAGCAGCACTTAACAAGCTGGACGAAGCCGGTATCGTTTATGTGGGTGCGGAAGTCGGCGCTGGTGACATTCTGGTAGGTAAGGTCACTCCGAAAGGCGAGACCCAGCTGACGCCGGAAGAGAAGCTGCTGCGCGCAATCTTCGGTGAAAAAGCCAGCGACGTTAAAGACACCTCCCTGCGTGTACCTACCGGTACCAAAGGCACCGTCATTGATGTCCAGGTCTTCACGCGTGATGGCGTTGAGCGTGATGCTCGTGCGCTGTCCATCGAGAAGAGCCAGCTTGACGAGATCCGCAAGGACTTGAACGAAGAGTTCCGCATCGTTGAAGGCGCAACTTTCGAGCGTCTGCGCTCCGCGCTGGTCGGTCGTGTCGCTGAAGGCGGTGCCGGCCTGAAGAAAGGGCAGGAAATCACCAACGAAGTTCTGGACGGTCTGGAGCACGGTCAGTGGTTCAAGCTGCGCATGGTCGAAGATGCGCTAAACGAGCAGCTCGAGAAGGCCCAGGCGTACATCGTTGACCGTCGCCGTCTGCTTGACGACAAGTTCGAAGACAAGAAGCGCAAGTTGCAGCAGGGCGATGACCTTGCTCCAGGCGTGCTGAAGATCGTCAAGGTTTACCTTGCCATTCGCCGTCGCATCCAGCCGGGCGACAAGATGGCCGGTCGTCACGGTAACAAAGGTGTGGTCTCCGTGATCATGCCGGTTGAAGACATGCCGCACGATGCCAATGGCACGCCGGTGGATATCGTCCTCAACCCGTTGGGTGTACCTTCGCGTATGAACGTCGGTCAGATCCTTGAAACTCACCTGGGCCTCGCGGCTAAAGGATTGGGCGAGAAGATCAACCGCATGCTCGAAGAGCAGCGTAAAGTCGTTGAGCTGCGCAAGTTCCTGAACGAGATCTACAACGAGATTGGCGGCCGTCAGGAAAGTCTTGATGACCTGTCTGATCAGGAAATTCTGGATCTGGCGAAGAACCTGCGTGGCGGCGTTCCTATGGCTACCCCGGTATTCGACGGCGCCAAGGAATCCGAAATCAAGGCAATGCTCCGCCTGGCGGACATGCCGGACAGTGGCCAGATGCAGCTGTTCGACGGCCGTACCGGTAACAAGTTTGAGCGTCCGGTCACCGTTGGCTACATGTACATGCTGAAGCTGAACCACTTGGTGGACGACAAGATGCACGCGCGTTCCACTGGTTCGTACAGCCTGGTCACCCAGCAGCCGCTGGGTGGTAAGGCTCAGTTCGGTGGTCAGCGTTTCGGGGAGATGGAAGTCTGGGCGCTGGAAGCATATGGCGCGGCGTACACTCTGCAAGAAATGCTCACAGTGAAGTCGGACGACGTGAACGGCCGTACCAAGATGTACAAGAACATCGTGGACGGCGATCACCGTATGGAGCCGGGCATGCCCGAGTCCTTCAACGTGTTGATCAAAGAAATCCGTTCGCTCGGTATCGATATCGATCTGGAAACCGAATAACACGTGACGCGAATCGAGGGCGGGTCGGTATGACTGCCCTCTGCTCCGCCAGGAGGAAAGGCCTTGAAAGACCTACTGAATTTGCTGAAAAACCAGGGTCAAGTCGAAGAGTTCGACGCCATCCGTATCGGATTGGCATCGCCTGAGATGATCCGTTCGTGGTCGTTCGGTGAAGTTAAAAAGCCGGAAACCATCAACTACCGTACGTTCAAACCTGAGCGTGACGGCCTGTTCTGCGCCAAGATCTTTGGCCCGGTCAAGGATTACGAGTGCCTGTGCGGTAAGTACAAGCGCTTGAAGCATCGTGGCGTTATCTGCGAAAAATGCGGCGTTGAAGTCGCACTGGCCAAAGTCCGTCGTGAGCGCATGGCTCACATCGAACTGGCATCGCCGGTTGCTCACATCTGGTTCCTGAAATCACTGCCGTCCCGTATCGGCTTGCTGATGGACATGACCCTGCGTGACATCGAACGCGTTCTCTACTTCGAGAGCTATGTCGTTATCGATCCGGGCATGACTACCCTCGAAAAAGGGCAGCTGCTTAACGACGAGCAATACTTCGAAGCCCTTGAAGAGTTCGGTGATGACTTCGACGCCCGTATGGGTGCCGAAGCTGTCCGTGAGCTGCTGCACGCTATTGATCTGGAACACGAGATTGGCCGTCTGCGCGAAGAGATTCCGCAAACCAACTCCGAAACCAAAATCAAGAAGCTGTCCAAGCGTCTGAAGTTGATGGAAGCCTTCCAGGGTTCCGGCAACCTTCCAGAGTGGATGGTGTTGACCGTTCTGCCGGTTCTTCCGCCAGACCTGCGTCCACTGGTTCCACTGGATGGTGGTCGCTTCGCGACTTCTGACCTCAACGATCTGTATCGTCGGGTGATCAACCGTAACAACCGTTTGAAGCGTCTGCTGGATCTGTCTGCTCCTGACATCATCGTGCGCAACGAAAAGCGCATGCTGCAGGAAGCTGTGGATGCGCTGCTTGATAACGGTCGTCGCGGTCGCGCCATCACTGGTTCGAACAAGCGTCCTCTGAAATCCCTGGCTGACATGATCAAGGGTAAGCAGGGTCGTTTCCGTCAGAACTTGCTTGGTAAGCGTGTTGACTACTCTGGCCGTTCGGTAATTACCGTAGGTCCGACCCTGCGTCTGCACCAGTGCGGTCTGCCGAAGAAGATGGCACTTGAGCTGTTCAAGCCATTCATTTTCGGCAAGCTCGAAATGCGTGGTCTCGCGACCACCATCAAAGCTGCCAAGAAGATGGTTGAGCGCGAGCTGCCAGAAGTCTGGGACGTTCTCGCCGAAGTCATTCGCGAACACCCAGTGCTTCTGAACCGTGCGCCGACGCTTCACCGTCTGGGCATCCAGGCGTTTGAGCCGGTCCTCATCGAAGGTAAGGCAATCCAGCTGCACCCGCTGGTCTGTGCGGCATACAACGCTGACTTCGACGGTGACCAGATGGCCGTTCACGTGCCGCTGACGCTGGAAGCCCAGCTCGAAGCCCGTGCGCTGATGATGTCGACCAACAACATTCTGTCGCCAGCTAACGGTGAGCCAATCATCGTTCCTTCGCAGGACGTTGTATTGGGTCTGTACTACATGACCCGTGAAGCGATCAACGCCAAAGGCGAAGGTCGTGTATTCGCGGATCTGCAGGAAGTTGACCGTGTGTTCCGTGCCGGCGAAGCCGCACTGCATGCGAAAGTAAAAGTGCGCATCAACGAAACGGTCAATGATCGTGACGGTGGCAGCGTCAAGAACACCCGTATCGTCGACACAACCGTCGGCCGTGCGCTGCTGTTCCAGGTGGTCCCGGCCGGCCTGTCATACGACGTCGTCAACCAGCCGATGAAGAAGAAGGCAATCTCCAAGCTGATCAACCAGTGCTATCGCGTGGTTGGCCTGAAAGAGACCGTTATCTTCGCTGACCAGTTGATGTACACCGGTTTTGCCTATTCGACGATCTCGGGTGTTTCCATCGGCGTTAACGACTTCGTTATCCCTGATGAAAAAGCTCGCATCATCGACGCCGCAACCGACGAAGTGAAAGAGATCGAAAGTCAGTACGCCTCAGGCCTGGTTACCCAGGGCGAGAAGTACAACAAGGTGATCGACCTCTGGTCCAAGGCCAACGATGAAGTCTCGAAGGCGATGATGTCCAACCTCTCGAAAGAGAAGGTTGTCGACCGTCACGGTGAGACTGTTGACCAGGAATCCTTCAACTCGATGTATATGATGGCCGACTCGGGTGCGCGGGGTTCCGCAGCACAGATTCGTCAGCTGGCAGGTATGCGTGGTCTGATGGCCAAGCCGGATGGCTCGATCATCGAGACGCCGATCACTGCGAACTTCCGCGAAGGTTTGAGCGTTCTTCAGTACTTCATCTCGACTCACGGTGCTCGTAAGGGTCTTGCGGATACTGCGTTGAAAACCGCGAACTCCGGTTACCTGACTCGTCGTCTCGTAGACGTGGCACAAGATCTGGTTGTTACCGAGGTTGACTGCGGTACTGAACACGGTCTGGTAATGACGCCGCACATCGAAGGCGGTGATGTCGTAGAGCCGTTGGGCGAACGCGTATTGGGTCGAGTGATCGCCCGTGACGTATTCAAGCCTGGTACTGAAGATGTCATCGTTCCAGGCGGCACGCTGGTTGACGAGAAGTGGGTTGAATTCATCGAGCTGAATAGCATCGACGAAGTCATCGTGCGTTCCCCAATCAGCTGCGAAACCCGTTTCGGTATCTGCGCCAAATGCTACGGCCGAGATCTGGCACGTGGTCACCAGGTGAACATCGGTGAAGCTGTCGGCGTTATCGCCGCGCAGTCGATCGGTGAGCCGGGTACCCAGCTGACCATGCGTACATTCCACATCGGTGGTGCGGCAAGTCGTACTTCTGCTGCGGACAGCGTCCAGGTCAAGAACGGCGGTATCGTTCGTCTGCACAACCTGAAGCACGTTGAGCGTCTTGATGGCCACTTGGTCGCAGTTTCGCGTTCTGGTGAGCTGGCAATTGCCGACGAATTCGGGCGTGAGCGCGAGCGTTACAAACTGCCGTATGGCGCTGTGATTCTCGTGAAGGAAGGTGACAAGGTCGACGCAGGGTCCATCGTGGCCAAGTGGGATCCGCACACTCACCCAATCGTCACCGAGATGAAAGGTACCGTGACCTACGTGGGCATGGAAGAAGGTATTACGATCAAGCGCCAGACCGACGAATTGACCGGTTTGACCAACATCGAAGTACTGGATGCCAAAGACCGTCCTGCAGCAGGTAAAGACATTCGTCCTGCGGTCAAGATGGTTGGTGTTGATGGCAAGGATCTGCTGTTGCCGGGTACCGACGTACCCGCTCAGTATTTCCTGCCGGCAAACGCCCTCGTCGGTGTTGCGGATGGTGTGCAAGTGGGTGTGGGTGACGTTATCGCCCGTATCCCGCAAGAGACCTCCAAGACTCGCGACATCACCGGTGGTCTGCCGCGCGTTGCCGACTTGTTCGAGGCGCGTCGTCCGAAAGAAGCATCGATCCTGGCTGAAGTCAGCGGTACGATCGCGTTCGGTAAAGAGACCAAGGGCAAGCGCCGTCTGGTTATCACGCCAAACGATGGTACCGATCCGTACGAGGAGCTGATTCCGAAGTGGCGTCACCTCAACGTCTTCGAAGGTGAGCAGGTCAGCCGTGGTGAGGTTATCTCCGACGGCCCTAGCGATCCGCACGATATCCTGCGTCTGCTGGGTGTCAGCGCTCTGGCGAAATACATCGTCAACGAGATTCAGGACGTTTACCGCCTGCAAGGCGTGAAGATCAACGACAAGCATATCGAGACGATCCTTCGTCAGATGCTGCGTAAAGTCGAGATCGCTGAGTCGGGCGACTCTAGCTTCATCAAGGGCGACCAGATGGAGTTGACGCACGTACTGGTTGAAAACGAGCGCCTGGCGGCTGACGAGAAATTTGTTTCCAAATTTACTCGTGTATTGCTCGGTATCACCAAGGCCTCGCTGTCCACCGAGTCGTTCATCTCGGCGGCCTCCTTCCAGGAGACCACTCGCGTGCTGACCGAAGCGGCAGTGACCGGCAAGCGTGATTATCTGCGCGGCCTGAAAGAAAACGTGGTTGTGGGTCGTTTGATCCCTGCAGGTACCGGTCTGGCATATCACAGCGAGCGCAAGCGTCGTCGTGAAGCCGACAAGCCGATGCGTGTAAGTGCGAGCGAAGTTGAAGCCGCGCTGACCGAAGCGTTGAACTCAAGCAGTAATTGAGAGTAGGGCCCCGATTTTCATGGTCATTGGCGTTACCCGGTTTCTATGGGTTGCCAGTGGCTGTGGACATCGGGGCTTTGCCTTGACTGGGGGCAGGATCCTCTTTAGACTCTTGTACCCCTAAATCTGGCGGGACGTATGTCCTGCCATTTTGCTTTTCTTGTAAGACAATAGCGTCGCAAGACAACAGTGGAGCTAGTAGATGGCAACTATCAACCAGCTGGTACGTCAGCCGCGTAAGCGTATCGTCGAGAAATCCGACGTGCCTGCGCTGCAGAACTGCCCGCAGCGTCGTGGTGTGTGCACTCGCGTGTATACAACTACGCCGAAAAAACCTAACTCGGCATTGCGTAAAGTCTGCCGTGTGCGTCTGACCAACGGTTTCGAGGTTTCCTCGTACATCGGTGGTGAGGGCCACAACCTGCAAGAGCACAGCGTCGTACTGATTCGCGGCGGCCGTGTAAAAGACTTGCCAGGTGTTCGTTACCACACCGTTCGCGGTTCGTTGGATACCTCCGGTGTCAAAGGTCGTAACCAGGGTCGTTCGAAGTACGGTACCAAGAAGCCTAAGTAGTAGCGGCTTTTTGTAAAAATTGAATCATCTTATTTTCTGAGTCGATAAGAGTAAGGTCGGAGGCGCCAGTAGGTGCTGATTCCGAGCGAACCTGAAGACCGTTTGAGGGCTTATCCATGCCAAGAAGACGCGTAGCAGCCAAGCGCGAAGTGCTTGACGATCCAAAATACGGCAGCCAGATTCTGGCCAAGTTCATGAACCACGTTATGGAAAGCGGCAAGAAAGCCGTTGCCGAGCGTATCGTTTATGGCGCGCTGGAAAAGGTTAAAGAACGCAAGAACTCCGATCCCCTGGAAATCTTCGAGAAAGCTCTCGACGCCATCGCTCCGCTGGTCGAAGTGAAGTCGCGCCGTGTAGGCGGTGCTACTTACCAGGTTCCGGTCGAAGTTCGTCCGTCCCGTCGTAATGCTCTGGCAATGCGTTGGCTGGTAGACTTCGCGCGCAAGCGCGGTGAGAAGTCTATGGCTCTGCGTTTGGCTGGCGAACTGTTGGACGCCGCCGAAGGTAAAGGTGCTGCGGTCAAGAAGCGTGAAGACGTGCACCGTATGGCTGAAGCCAACAAAGCTTTCTCGCACTACCGCTTCTAATTTCAGCGTCACTAATTTTGCGAGGGCTTTATGGCTCGTACTACACCGATCAACCGTTACCGTAACATTGGTATCGTTGCTCACGTGGATGCTGGTAAAACCACCACCACCGAGCGCGTCCTTTTTTACACCGGTAAAAGCCACAAGATGGGCGAGGTGCATGACGGCGCCGCGACCACCGACTGGATGGTTCAGGAGCAGGAGCGTGGTATTACCATTACTTCTGCTGCTATTACTGCCTTTTGGCAGGGTTCCGAGAAGCAACACAAAGACCAATACCGCTTCAACGTCATTGACACCCCGGGCCACGTAGACTTCACCATTGAAGTTGAGCGTTCCCTGCGTGTACTCGACGGCGCGGTCGTTGTGTTCTGTGGTACTTCTGGCGTTGAGCCTCAGTCCGAAACTGTATGGCGTCAAGCCAACAAGTACGGTGTTCCACGTATCGTTTACGTGAACAAAATGGACCGTGCTGGCGCAAACTTCCTGCGCGTAATTGCTCAGATCAAGCAGCGTCTGGGTCACACTCCGGTGCCGATCCAGCTGGCAATTGGTGCTGAAGACAACTTCCAGGGTCAGATCGATCTGATGTCCATGGAAGCGGTCTACTGGAACGATGCCGATAAGGGTATGGTCCCGGTTCGCAAGCCTATCCCTGCTGAATTGCAGGAACTGGCTAACGAATGGCGCAGCAACATGGTAGAGGCTGCGGCCGAAGCCAATGAAGAGCTGATGAACAAGTACCTTGAGGGTGAAGAACTCACCAACGAGGAAATCAAGGCTGCTCTGCGTCAGCGTACTATCGCTGGTGAGATCGTTCTTGCTGTTTGCGGTTCTTCCTTTAAGAACAAGGGTGTCCCCCTGGTTCTCGACGCCGTTATCGACTACCTGCCAGCTCCAGTCGACATTCCTGCTATCAAGGGCACCAACCCTGATAACGAAGAAGAAGAGATGGAGCGTCACGCAGACGACAACGAGCCGTTCTCGGCTCTGGCGTTCAAGATCGCTACCGACCCATTCGTGGGTACCTTGACGTTCGTCCGTGTTTACTCGGGCGTGTTGGCATCCGGCGACGGCGTGATAAACTCGGTCAAGGGCAAAAAAGAGCGCGTGGGTCGTATGGTGCAAATGCACGCAAACGCTCGCGAAGAGATCAAGGAAGTACGCGCTGGTGACATCGCGGCCTTGATCGGCATGAAGGACGTCACCACTGGTGAAACCTTGTGCAACGCTGACAAGCCAATCATCCTGGTTCGGATGGACTTCCCGGAGCCGGTTATTTCGGTTGCCGTAGAGCCTAAAACCAAGGATGACCAGGAAAAAATGGGTATCGCACTGGGCAAACTTGCTCAGGAAGACCCGTCTTTCCGCGTCAAAACTGATGAGGAGACTGGTCAGACGATCATCTCTGGCATGGGCGAGCTGCACCTGGACATCCTGGTTGACCGGATGCGCCGTGAGTTCAACGTCGAAGCCAACATCGGTAAGCCTCAGGTTTCGTATCGTGAGCGCATCACGAAGAACTGTGAAATCGAAGGCAAGTTCGTTCGCCAGTCCGGCGGTCGTGGTCAGTTCGGCCACTGCTGGATCCGTTTTGCACCTGCTGACGAAGGTCAGGAAGGTCTGCAATTCGTGAACGAAGTAGTGGGTGGTGTGGTTCCTAAGGAATACATCCCGGCTATCCAGAAGGGCATCGAAGAGCAGATGAAGAACGGCGTTGTTGCCGGCTATCCGCTGATCGGCCTGAAGGCTACCGTGTTTGATGGTTCTTACCACGACGTCGACTCGAACGAGATGGCGTTTAAGGTGGCTGCTTCCATGGCGACCAAGCAACTGGCCCAGAAGGGCGGTGGTGAGTTGCTTGAGCCGATCATGGCTGTAGAGGTTGTTACGCCTGAAGACTATATGGGTGACGTGATGGGCGACCTTAATCGTCGTCGCGGCATGATCCTGGGTATGGAAGATACGGTCTCCGGCAAGGTAATTCGTGCCGAGGTTCCGTTGGGTGAGATGTTCGGTTATGCGACCGACGTTCGCTCCATGTCCCAAGGTCGCGCAAGCTACTCTATGGAATTCAAAAAATACAATACAGCTCCGTCGCACATCGTCGAAACTGTAACCAAAAAACAAGGCTGATTCAGCGCCTTTAGGCTAGGAGTTATTTGTCGTGGCTAAAGAAAAATTTGATCGTTCCCTTCCGCACGTCAACGTTGGCACTATCGGTCACGTTGACCATGGTAAAACCACGCTGACCGCTGCTCTGACTCGCGTCTGCTCCGAGGTTTTCGGTTCGGCTCGTGTTGACTTCGACAAGATCGACAGCGCACCAGAAGAGAAGGCTCGCGGTATCACCATCAACACTGCTCACGTTGAGTACAACTCGTCCGTGCGTCACTACGCACACGTTGACTGCCCAGGTCACGCCGACTACGTGAAGAACATGATCACTGGTGCCGCCCAAATGGACGGCGCTATCCTGGTTTGTTCGGCTGCTGATGGTCCGATGCCACAAACTCGTGAGCACATCCTGCTGTCCCGTCAGGTAGGTGTTCCGTACATCGTGGTCTTCCTGAACAAGGCTGACCTGGTAGACGACGCTGAGCTGCTGGAACTGGTTGAGATGGAAGTGCGCGATCTGCTGAGCACTTACGACTTCCCGGGCGACGACACTCCAATCATTATCGGCTCTGCCCGTATGGCATTGGAAGGCAAAGACGACAACGAGATGGGCACCACTGCCGTCAAGAAGTTGGTTGAAACTCTGGACAGCTACATTCCTCAGCCAGAGCGTGCTGTCGACAAGCCGTTCCTGATGCCAATCGAAGACGTATTCTCGATCTCCGGTCGCGGTACTGTTGTGACTGGTCGTGTTGAGCGCGGTATCGTCAAGGTTCAAGATCCACTGGAAATCGTTGGTCTGCGTGACACTACTGTCACCACCTGCACCGGTGTTGAAATGTTCCGTAAGCTGCTCGACGAAGGTCGTGCTGGCGAGAACTGCGGCGTTCTGTTGCGCGGCACCAAGCGTGACGACGTTGAGCGTGGCCAGGTTCTGGTCAAGCCTGGCACCGTCAAGCCGCACACTCAGTTCGAAGCTGAAATCTACGTGCTGAGCAAAGAAGAAGGCGGCCGTCACACTCCGTTCTTCAAAGGCTACCGTCCACAGTTCTACTTCCGTACTACCGACGTAACTGGTAGCTGCGAACTGCCGGAAGGCGTTGAGATGGTTATGCCAGGCGATAACGTGAAAGTTTCCGTTACCCTGATCAAGCCAATCGCAATGGAAGACGGTCTGCGTTTCGCTATTCGTGAAGGCGGTCGTACCGTCGGCGCTGGCGTCGTGGCCAAAATCATCCAGTAAGCGATGATCTTCAAAAAGAGCCCCCGCTTGCGGGGGCTTTTTTATTGGGTTGACACCCCGTTAGCTCGTCTATAGAATTGCGCCTCCTTTAAACGGGCGTATTGCGCTCGGTGGGAAGTAGCCTGGAGTCTGAAATCCAATGCAAAATCAGCAAATCCGTATCAGGTTGAAGGCTTTTGACCATCGCCTGATCGACCAATCCACCCAGGAAATCGTGGAAACCGCGAAACGTACTGGTGCTCAAGTGCGTGGTCCGATTCCACTCCCTACCCGTAAAGAGCGGTTCACCGTTCTGGTTTCTCCGCACGTCAACAAAGACGCGCGCGACCAGTACGAGATCCGCACTCATAAGCGTGTTCTGGACATCGTCCAGCCAACGGATAAAACCGTTGATGCGCTGATGAAGCTTGATCTTGCGGCAGGTGTGGAAGTACAGATCAGCCTCGGCTAAGACTCGGGTCTTAGTCGTGTAACGCTCTGAAATGGGCGGCCATAGCGGGTGAAAGCCCCGTACACTCATGAGGTTTACAACATGACTATTGGTGTAGTCGGTCGTAAATGCGGTATGACCCGTATTTTCACCGAAGAAGGTGTCTCCATTCCGGTTACGGTCATTGAGATCGAGCCGAATCGCGTCACCCAGTTCAAAACCGAAGAAGTCGATGGCTATCGTGCAGTGCAAGTCACTGTCGGCGTTCGTCGTGCTTCCCGTGTGACTGCTGCTCAAGCAGGTCACTTCGCTAAAGCGAACGTTGCCGCAGGTCGTACTGTCCTGGAATTCCGTCTTGAAGAAGGCGAATACAAGGCTGGCGATCTGATCAATGCAGAAATCTTTGCTGCTGGCCAGATGGTAGATGTTACCGGTCAGTCCAAGGGTAAAGGCTTCCAAGGTACTATCAAGCGCCACAATTTCCGTGGTCAAGATAATACTCACGGTAACTCCGTGTCCCACCGCGTCCCGGGCTCTATCGGCCAGTGCCAGACTCCTGGTCGTGTATTCAAGGGCAAAAAAATGTCCGGTCATATGGGCGCTGAGCGCGTGACCGTGCAGTCCCTGGAAGTAGTGCGCGTGGACGCTGAACGCAATCTGTTGTTGGTCAAGGGTGCTGTTCCTGGCGCTACTGGCGGCAATGTGGTTGTACGTCCAGCAGCCAAGGCTCGCGGTTAAGGGGAAGCTGACATGCAATTAAATGTAAATGACGCTCAAGCGATCGAAGTTTCCGAACTGACATTTGGCGGCGAATTCAACGAGACGCTGGTTCACCAGGCAGTCGTGGCCTACATGGCTGGCGGTCGTCAGGGTAGCAAGCAGCAAAAGACCCGTTCTGACGTATCCGGTGGCGGTAAGCGCCCTTGGCGTCAAAAGGGTACTGGCCGTGCTCGTGCCGGTACTATCCGTAGCCCGATCTGGCGCGGCGGCGGTACCACTTTCGCAGCACGTCCTCAGGATCACTCTCAGAAGCTCAACAAGAAGATGTATCGCGCTGCACTGCGCTCCATCCTTGCTGAACTGGTTCGTACTGATCGTCTGGTCGTAGTTCAGGATTTCGCTGTTGAATCGCCGAAAACCAAAGATCTGCTGGGCAAGCTGAATGACATGAGCCTGACCGACGTTTTGATCGTGTCGGACGCTGTTGATCAGAACCTGTACCTGGCTGCTCGTAACCTGCCGCACGTTGATGTACGTGATGTTCAAGGTTCCGATCCAGTTAGTCTGATCGCATACGACAAAGTGTTGATCACTGTGTCGGCCGTGAAGAAATTCGAGGAGCTGCTGGGATGAACCAGGAACGCGTATTTAAAGTTCTGCTTGGCCCGCACGTTTCCGAGAAGGCTACGGTTCTGGCAGACAAAAAAGGTCAGTTCGTTTTCAAGGTTGCTACTGATGCAACCAAGCTGGAAATCAAGAAGGCCGTCGAAAGCCTGTTCAGCGTGAAAGTAGAGCGTGTCACTACCCTGAATGTTATGGGTAAGACCAAGCGCACTGCTCGCGGTCTGGGCAAGCGTAATGACTGGAAGAAGGCGGTTATCTCCCTTCAGCCAGGCCAAGATCTCGATTTCAGCAGCAGTGCTGAGTAAGGAAGGGGTGCATCATGGCAATCGTTAAATGCAAACCGACTTCCCCTGGCCGCCGTTTTGTGGTCAAGGTGGTCAACCAGGAGCTGCATAAAGGCGCTCCTCACGCACCGCTGCTCGAGAAAAAATCGAAGACTGGTGGTCGTAACAACAATGGCCGCATCACTACTCGGCACATCGGTGGTGGTCATAAGCAGCATTATCGTCTGGTCGATTTCCGTCGCAACGACAAGGATGGCATTGCTGCCACCGTCGAGCGTATTGAATACGATCCAAACCGTACTGCTCACATCGCACTGCTGCTGTACGCAGACGGCGAGCGTCGTTACATCATCGCGCCTAAAGGCGTGAGTGCTGGCGACCAGCTGATCGCAGGCGCTTTGGCTCCAATCAAGCCAGGCAACGCTCTGCAGCTGCGCAACATCCCAGTGGGTTCTACCGTTCACGGCATCGAACTGAAGCCGGGTAAAGGTGCTCAGATCGCTCGTTCTGCTGGTGCGTCTGCACAGCTGATCGCTCGTGAAGGTGTCTACGTGACTCTGCGTCTTCGCTCCGGTGAGATGCGTAAAGTTCTGGCTGAATGCCGTGCGACTCTGGGTGAGGTCTCGAACTCCGAGCACAGCCTGCGTTCGCTGGGTAAAGCTGGTGCCAAACGCTGGCGTGGCGTTCGCCCAACCGTTCGTGGTGTTGCCATGAACCCGGTTGACCACCCACATGGTGGTGGTGAAGGTCGTACCTCTGGTGGTCGTCATCCGGTATCGCCGTGGGGCTTCCCGACTAAGGGCGCGAAGACTCGTGGTAATAAGCGTACCGACAAAATGATCGTCCGTCGTCGCAAGTAAATAGAGGGATACGACAGTGCCACGTTCTCTGAAAAAAGGTCCTTTTATTGATCTTCACCTACTGAAGAAGATCGAAGTGGCGGCGGAAAAGAACGATCGCAAACCAGTTAAGACCTGGTCGCGTCGTTCTATGATCCTGCCACAAATGGTCGGTTTGACCATTGCTGTGCATAACGGTCGTCAGCATGTTCCTGTTCTCGTGAACGAAGACATGGTCGGCCACAAACTAGGCGAGTTTGCCGGTACCCGCACTTATCGTGGGCACGTGGCAGACAAGAAAGCCAAGCGTTAAGGGGTAAGGAACGATGGAAGTAGCCGCTAAGTTGTCGGGCGCTCGAATCTCCGCCCAGAAAGCCCGCTTGGTCGCCGACCAGATCCGCGGGAAGAAGGTGGGCGAAGCGCTCAACCTGTTGGCTTTCAGCAGTAAGAAAGCCGCCGAGATCATGAAGAAAGTGCTGGAGTCGGCCGTAGCCAACGCCGAGCATAACGAAGGCGCAGACGTTGATGACCTCAAGGTCTCCACCGTTTTCGTCAACGAAGGGCGTTCGCTGAAGCGCATCATGCCACGTGCCAAAGGCCGTGCTGATCGCATCGTCAAGCGGTCTTGCCATATCACTGTCAAGGTTGCTGACAAGTAACGGAGTCGAAGAGATGGGTCAGAAAGTACATCCCATTGGCATTCGCCTGGGAATCGTCAAGGAGCACACCTCCGTCTGGTACGCAGACGGTCGGACTTATGCGGACTATTTGTTCGCTGATCTGAAGGTGCGAGAGTATCTCCAAGACAAACTAAAAAGCGCGTCCGTAAGCCGTATCGATATCCATCGTCCGGCGCAGACTGCACGCATCACCATCCACACCGCTCGTCCAGGTATCGTTATCGGGAAGAAAGGTGAGGATGTTGAGAAGCTGCGTCAGGACCTGACCAAGCAAATGGGTGTGCCTGTGCACATCAATATCGAAGAGATCCGCAAGCCGGAGCTCGACGGTATGCTGGTTGCGCAGAGCGTAGCTCAGCAGCTGGAGCGTCGCGTAATGTTCCGTCGCGCTATGAAGCGTGCAGTGCAGAACGCCATGCGCATTGGTGCCAAAGGCATCAAAATCCAAGTGAGCGGTCGTCTCGGCGGTGCTGAAATTGCACGTACTGAATGGTATCGCGAAGGTCGTGTGCCATTGCACACCCTGCGTGCCGACATCGACTATGCCAACTACGAAGCTCACACCACTTACGGTGTGATCGGTGTAAAGGTTTGGATCTTCAAAGGCGAAGTAATTGGTGGTCGCCAAGAAGAGCTGAAACCGCAAGCACCAGCGCCTCGTAAAAAAGCTGCTAAGTAAGGGGTACGCCAAATGTTGCAACCTAAGCGTACGAAGTTCCGCAAGCAGATGACCGGCCACAACCGTGGTCTGGCATTGCGCGGTAGCAAAGTCAGCTTCGGCGAGTTCGCGCTGAAGTCTGTTGCTCGTGGTCGTCTCACCGCTCGTCAGATCGAGTCAGCGCGTCGTGCACTGACCCGTCACGTTAAACGTGGCGGCAAGATCTGGATCCGTGTATTCCCGGACAAGCCTGTCACCAAAAAGCCACTCGAAGTTCGGATGGGTAAAGGTAAGGGTAACGTGGAGTACTGGGTTGCCCAGATTCAGCCAGGCAAAGTCCTGTATGAAATCGAGGGTGTTTCCGAAGAGTTGGCGCGTGAGGCTTTCGCCCTGGCTGCTGCAAAGCTGCCGCTCGCCACCTCCTTTGTTAAGCGGACGGTGATGTGATGAAAGCGAATGAACTTCGTGAAAAATCAGCACAGCAACTGAACGAGCAACTGCTCGGCTTGCTGCGCGACCAGTTCAATCTGCGCATGCAGAAAGCAACTGGCCAGTTGGGGCAGTCTCACCTGCTCTCGCAAGTTAAGCGTGACATCGCTCGCGTGAAGACTGTGCTCAACCAGCAGGCAGGTAAGTAATCATGGCTGAAGCCGAAAAAACCGTCCGTACGCTGACTGGCCGTGTCGTCAGCGACAAGATGGACAAGACCATCACCGTACTGATCGAGCGTCGCGTCAAGCACCCAATCTACGGTAAATACGTTAAGCGTTCGACTAAGCTGCACGCGCACGACGAAACCAATCAGTGCCACATCGGCGACAAGGTCACTATTCGTGAAACTCGTCCGATGGCCAAGACTAAGTCCTGGGCACTGGTTGATGTTCTCGAACGCGCTGTGGAAGTCTAAGGGCTAGGGGTCGGAGAAATTATATGATTCAGACTCAATCCATGCTCGATGTGGCCGATAACAGCGGCGCACGCCGCGTTATGTGCATCAAGGTGCTTGGTGGCTCTCATCGTCGTTACGCTGGTATCGGTGACATCATCAAAGTTACCGTCAAGGAAGCAATTCCGCGCGGTAAGGTGAAAAAAGGCCAAGTGATGACTGCAGTAGTAGTCCGCACTCGCCATGGTGTTCGTCGCGCAGACGGCTCCATCATCCGCTTTGATGGCAACGCTGCTGTTCTGTTGAACAACAAGCAAGAGCCGATCGGCACCCGTATCTTTGGGCCAGTGACCCGTGAACTTCGTACTGAGAAGTTCATGAAGATCGTCTCGCTCGCCCCAGAAGTGCTGTAAGGAGATCCGACATGCAAAAGATTCGTCGTGACGACGAGATCATCGTGATCGCCGGCAAAGACAAAGGTAAGCGCGGTAAGGTGCTCAAGGTTCTCGCTGACGACCGCTTGGTCGTTGGTGGGATCAACCTGGTGAAGCGTCATACCAAGCCAAACCCGATGTCGGGCGTACAGGGCGGTATCGTCGAGAAAGAAGCGCCATTGCACGCTTCTAACGTCGCCATTTTCAACGGCGCAACCAACAAGGCTGACCGCGTTGGTTTCAAAGTTGAAGACGGCAAGAAAATTCGTGTCTTCAAGTCGACCCAAAAAGCGGTTGATGCTTGAACACTGCTAGGTAGAAGACCATGGCACGACTAAAAGAGATTTACTGGAAAGAAATCGCACCGAAGCTTAAGGAAGAACTTAAGCTTTCGAACGTGATGGAAGTTCCACGCGTTACCAAGATCACCCTGAACATGGGTCTGGGCGAAGCGATCGGCGACAAAAAAGTCATCGAGCACGCTGTTGCAGATCTGGAGAAAATCACCGGCCAAAAAGTCGTCGTGACCTACGCTCGCAAATCTATCGCTGGCTTTAAAGTCCGTGAAGGTTGGCCGATCGGCGTCAAAGTGACTCTGCGCCGTGAGCGTATGTATGAATTCCTGGATCGTCTGCTGTCGATCTCCCTGCCTCGGGTCCGCGACTTCCGCGGCCTGAATGCCAAGTCCTTCGATGGTCGTGGTAACTACAGCATGGGCGTTAAAGAGCAGATCATTTTCCCGGAAATCGACTACGACAAGATCGATGCCCTGCGCGGTCTGGACATTACCCTGACCACCACTGCTCGTACGGACGAAGAAGGTCGCGCATTGCTGCGTGCTTTCAAGTTCCCGTTCCGCAACTGATTGGAGTAGGACCATGGCCAAGAAGAGCATGAAAAACCGTGAGCTGAAGCGTCAGCTCACCGTTGCCAAGTACGCTACCAAGCGTGCTGCGCTGAAAGCGATCATCGTGGATCTGAACGCAAGTCCAGAAGCACGTTGGGAAGCTACGGTCGCACTGCAGAAGCAGCCACGTGACGCAAGTGCCTCGCGCATGCGTAACCGTTGCCGCCTGACAGGTCGTCCGCACGGCGTGTACCGCAAGTTCGGCCTCGGCCGTAACATGCTGCGTCAAGCAGCAATGCGTGGCGACGTACCAGGTCTGGTTAAAGCCAGCTGGTAAGGAGTTATTCACGCAGTACTCCCATTGTGTTCACGTCGAACCGATGGGCGTAGAGCCTGAATTTGAATCAAGCCCCTTTTGGGGCTTGATTCATTTCTGGGGTGCGCCTAGAATTGCCGGCTCGCCAGAGCCCGTGCTCGCACGTGCCCGGAATTTTAAGGCGACAGGTTGTAGCCGTAAGGCTCATTTTTTTTGTATCAGGAGCGTCTAGCCCATGAGTATGCAGGACCCGTTAGCGGACATGCTAACTCGTATCCGTAATGCCCAGATGGCTGAAAAGCCCGTCGTAAGCATGCCATCCTCCACGTTGAAGGTGGCTGTAGCCAAAGTCCTGAAGGACGAAGGTTACATTGCGGGTTATCAGATCAGCAGCGAAACAAAGCCGTTGCTATCCATCGAGCTGAAGTACTTCGAAGGCCGTCCGGTCATCGAGGAAGTGAAGCGCGTTAGCCGTCCAGGCCTGCGTCAGTACAAGTCCGTCGATGAGTTGCCAAAAGTTCGTGGCGGCCTCGGTGTGTCTATCGTCTCCACCAACAAAGGTGTGATGACGGATCGTGCTGCGCGCGCTGCCGGTGTCGGCGGCGAAGTGCTTTGCACTGTGTTCTAAGGGGGGATAAGCATGTCACGCGTAGCTAAGAACCCCGTTAAGTTGCCAGCAGGCGTCGAAGTCAAGCTCGTCGGCCAGCAGCTTTCGGTGAAGGGTGCCAAGGGCACTCTAGACCTGAACATTCATTCGTCCGTTGAAATTGTTGAAGAGTCCGGTGAGCTGCGTTTTGCTGCTCGCAACGGCGATCAACAAACTCGCGCAATGGCCGGTACCACTCGTGCATTGGTAAACAACATGGTCCAAGGCGTAAGCCAAGGCTTCGAGCGCAAGCTCCAGCTGGTCGGTGTTGGTTACAAAGCGCAAGCAAAAGGCACGGTACTGAACCTGGCCCTTGGCTTCTCGCACCCAGTGGACTACGAATTGCCGGAAGGCATCACCGCTGAGACTCCCAACCAAACCGATATCGTTATTCGCGGTATCGACAAGCAGTTGGTTGGTCAAGTGGCCGCTGAGATCCGCGACTTCCGCCGTCCAGAGCCGTACAAAGGCAAAGGCGTGCGTTACGCGGACGAAGTCGTCCGTCGTAAAGAAGCCAAGAAGAAGTAGGGCATAGCAAATGACCGTCAAAAAAGTTACCCGACTGCGTCGCGCTCGCAAAGCACGCCTGAAAATGCACGAACTCGAAGTCGTGCGTCTCTGCGTGTACCGCTCTTCGCAGCACATTTATGCCCAGGTCATCTCGGCCGACGGCAGCAAAGTCCTGGCAAACGCCTCGACTTTGGACAAAGAACTGCGTGATGGCGCCACTGGCAACATCGACGCGGCCACTAAAGTTGGCCAGCTGATCGCTGAGCGTGCGAAAGCCGCCGGTGTATCGCAAGTGGCTTTTGATCGTTCTGGCTTCAAGTACCACGGTCGCGTTAAGGCGCTGGCTGATGCTGCTCGTGAAGGCGGGCTGGAGTTCTAAGTTATGTCAAATAACGACCAAAAACGCGACGAAGGCTACATCGAGAAGCTGGTACAAGTTAATCGCGTAGCAAAAACCGTTAAAGGCGGCCGTATCTTCACTTTCACCGCGTTGACCGTGGTTGGTGATGGTAAGGGGCGTGTTGGCTTCGGCCGTGGCAAGTCACGTGAAGTGCCTGCTGCGATCCAGAAGGCAATGGAAGCTGCTCGCCGCAACATGATCCAGGTTGATCTGAACGGCACCACGCTGCAGTACGCTATCAAGTCCGCTCATGGGGCTTCGAAGGTCTATATGCAGCCTGCGTCGGAAGGTACTGGCATCATCGCTGGCGGCGCAATGCGCGCCGTTCTCGAAGTTGCTGGCGTCCACAACGTTCTGGCCAAGTGCTACGGTTCGACTAACCCGGTCAACGTTGTTCACGCAACGTTCAAGGGTTTGAAGACCATGCAGTCCCCTGAGTCCATCGCTGCTAAACGCGGCCTGAACGTCCAGGAGATCTTCTGATCATGGCTACCGTTAAAGTAACGCTGATCAAAAGCATGACCGGCCGCATCCCTAACCACAAATTGTGCGTTAAGGGTTTGGGTCTGCGTCGCATCGGTCACACTGTAGAAGTCGTTGATACCCCGGAAAACCGTGGGATGATCAACAAGGCTTACTACATGCTGCGAGTCGAGGGTTAATCGATGAAACTCAATGATCTGAGTCCAGCGCCGGGTTCCCGTCGCGAAAAGCATCGTCCGGGCCGTGGTATCGGTAGTGGTTTGGGTAAGACCGGTGGCCGTGGCCACAAAGGTCAGACCTCCCGCTCCGGTGGCACCATTGCTCCGGGCTTCGAAGGCGGCCAACAGCCGTTGCATCGTCGTCTGCCCAAGTTCGGCTTCGTCTCTTTGAAAGCTATGGATCGTGCTGAAGTTCGCACCTCCGAGCTGGCTAAAGTAGAAGGCGTCGTCACTGTGCAGTCCCTGAAGGATGCCAACGTGATCAACCAAAACGTACAGCGTGTGAAAATCATGCTGTCCGGTGAGGTTACTCGCGCAGTCACCCTCAAAGGTATCGCAGCCACCAAAGGTGCGCGTGCGGCTATCGAAGCAGCTGGCGGCAAGTTCGAGGAATAAATGGCTAAGCAAGGTGCTCTCTCAGCGCTAGGCAAAAGCGGCGGGTTGTCCGAACTCTGGGCTCGTCTGCGTTTCCTGTTCCTGGCGATTATCGTCTATCGGATCGGTGCGCATATCCCAGTTCCGGGTATCAACCCTGACCGTCTGGCGGACCTGTTTCGACAGAATGAGGGGACCATTCTTAGCTTGTTCAACATGTTTTCAGGTGGTGCGCTGGAGCGCATGAGCATTTTTGCACTGGGGATCATGCCGTACATCTCGGCATCGATCATCATGCAGCTCATGACCGCGGTCAGCCCGCAGCTGGAGCAGTTGAAGAAGGAAGGTGAGGCTGGTCGGCGTAAGATCAGCCAGTACACCCGCTATGGCACCGTCGTCCTGGCCCTTGTTCAAGCTATTGGTATGTCCATTGGTTTGGCCGGTCAGGGCGTTGCGTTCTCAGCAGATATCGGCTTCCACTTCGTTGCAGTCACCACCTTTGTTGCTGGTGCGCTGTTCATGATGTGGCTGGGCGAGCAGATCACTGAGCGAGGTGTTGGCAACGGTATCTCGATGTTGATTTTTTCGGGTATCGTCGCCGGTCTTCCGAGAGCGATCGGGCAGTCTTTCGAGTCTGCACGTCAGGGTGATATCAATATCTTCGCCTTGGTCGCCATCGGTTTGCTGGCAGTAGCGATCATCGGTTTCGTGGTGTTCATAGAGCGTGGTCAGCGTCGTATTGCTGTTCACTACGCCAAACGTCAGCAGGGCCGCAAGGTCTTCGCTGCGCAGACGAGCCACTTGCCGTTGAAAGTGAACATGGCGGGCGTTATTCCTGCCATCTTCGCTAGCAGCATCTTGCTGTTTCCGGCTTCGCTGGGTGCCTGGTTCGGTCAGTCTGAAGGTATGGGCTGGTTGCAGGACATCTCGCAGTCGATCGCACCTGGTCAGCCGTTGAATATTCTGCTGTTTAGTGCAGGGATTATTTTCTTCTGCTTCTTCTATACGGCGTTGATGTTCAATCCGAAAGACGTAGCGGAAAACCTGAAGAAGTCCGGTGCCTTTATTCCGGGCATTCGTCCTGGTGAGCAGTCTGCGCGCTATATTGATGGCGTTCTGACCCGTCTGACCATGTTCGGTGCTCTCTATATGATGGCCGTGTGCTTGCTTCCACAGTTTCTGGTGGTCGCTGCAAACGTGCCGTTTTACCTTGGCGGGACCTCGTTGCTGATCGTGGTCGTGGTTGTGATGGACTTTATGTCCCAAGTGCAATCGCACCTCGTTTCGCACCAGTATGAATCCCTGATGAAGAAAGCCAACCTGAAGGGCTACGGCAGCGGCATGCTGCGCTGAAGCACCCATAAGGTTCGAGGAGTTGGTGATGAAAGTTCGTGCATCGGTGAAAAAGCTGTGCCGCAACTGCAAGATTATTCGCCGCGAAGGTGTTGTTCGAGTAATTTGCAGCGCGGAACCACGTCACAAGCAGCGCCAAGGCTAAATGTGATCTGTGCTAAAAGCCCAGCAGCTAGTGCGCTGCTGGGTTGATTATTTGTTATTACAGCGATATTATCTCGCGCCCTATTTCTTGGCTTCCGGGGCGTAGGTAGCTGTCAATTGGAGTCCCACTGAATGGCCCGTATTGCAGGCGTTAACATTCCAGATAACAAGCATACTGTTATCTCGCTGACCTACATCTATGGTGTTGGTCGCACAACTGCACACAAAATCTGTGCTACTACCGGGGTTAACCCGGCGGTAAAGATCAAAGATCTGAGCGACGAGCAGATTGAACAGCTGCGTGGCGAAGTCGCGAAGTTCACCACTGAAGGTGATCTGCGTCGCGAAATCAACATGAAAATCAAGCGCTTGATGGACCTCGGTTGCTATCGCGGTCTGCGTCATCGTCGTGGTCTTCCAGTACGCGGTCAGCGTACCAAGACTAACGCGCGTACCCGTAAAGGTCCGCGTAAGCCGATCCGCAAGTAATCGCCCCAGCGAATCGACAGGAATTAAATCATGGCAAAACCTGCTGCTCGTCCTCGTAAAAAAGTTAAAAAGACAGTGGTTGATGGCATCGCCCACATCCATGCATCTTTTAACAACACAATCGTGACCATCACCGACCGTCAAGGTAACGCTCTGTCCTGGGCAACCTCCGGTGGTTCGGGTTTCCGCGGTTCCCGCAAGTCCACGCCGTTTGCTGCTCAAGTAGCTGCCGAACGTGCTGGTCAAGCTGCGCTGGAATATGGCCTGAAAAACCTCGACGTCAACGTCAAAGGTCCAGGTCCAGGTCGTGAATCTGCTGTCCGTGCTTTGAACGGCTGCGGCTACAAGATCGCCAGCATCACCGACGTGACGCCAATCCCGCACAACGGGTGCCGTCCGCCGAAGAAGCGCCGCGTGTAATCCAGGAGATTGTAAAGAATGGCTCGTTACATTGGTCCAAAATGCAAACTCGCTCGTCGCGAAGGCACCGATCTCTTTTTGAAGAGCGGCGTGCGCGCGATCGAATCGAAGTGCAACATCGAAGCAGCACCTGGTATCCACGGCCAACGCCGCGGTCGCCAGTCCGACTACGGCACCCAACTGCGTGAAAAGCAGAAAGTCCGTCGTATTTATGGCGTTCTCGAGCGTCAGTTTAGCGGTTACTACAAAGAAGCTGCCGGCAAGAAAGGCGCAACTGGTGAGAACCTGCTGCAACTGCTCGAATGCCGTCTGGACAACGTTGTATACCGCATGGGCTTTGGTTCGACTCGTGCCGAATCGCGTCAGCTGGTATCGCACAAGTCGGTCAGCGTAAACGGCAAAACCGTTAACGTTCCGTCCTACCAGGTCCGTGCTGGTGACGTAGTGGCAATTCGCGAAAAAGCGAAGAACCAGCTGCGTATTGTCCAGGCTCTCGATCTGTGTGCCCAACGTGGCCGCGTAGAATGGGTAGAAGTAGACACTGAGAAAAAGTCTGGCGTCTTCAAAAGCGTCCCAGCTCGCAGTGATCTGTCCGCCGACATCAACGAAAGCCTGATTGTCGAGCTCTACTCCAAGTAAGGGCTAGAAAATAGGTGCATCCATGCAGATTTCGGTAAATGAGTTCCTGACACCCCGCCACATTGATGTGCAGGTTGTCAGTCCGACCCGCGCCAAAATCACTCTCGAGCCTCTCGAGCGTGGTTTCGGCCATACCCTGGGCAACGCGCTGCGCCGCATCCTGTTGTCCTCCATGCCCGGCTGTGCAGTAGTCGAGGCCGAGATTGATGGTGTACTCCATGAGTACAGCGCAATCGAAGGTGTACAGGAAGATGTCATTGAAATCCTGTTGAACCTGAAAGGTCTGGCTATCAAACTGCACGGTCGAGACGAAGTTACGCTGACCTTGTCGAAGAAGGGTTCGGGGGTGGTTACCGCTGCCGATATTCAGCTGGATCATGATGTCGAGATCGTTAACCCCGATCACGTAATCGCTAACCTGGCGTCTAACGGCGCCCTGAACATGAAGCTCGTTGTAGCTCGTGGTCGCGGTTATGAACCAGCAGACTCGCGTCAGAGCGATGAAGACGAAAGCCGCAGCATTGGTCGCTTGCAGCTCGACTCTTCGTTCAGCCCGGTTCGTCGCATTGCATACGTGGTGGAAAACGCCCGTGTCGAGCAACGTACCAACCTGGACAAGCTGGTTATCGATCTGGAAACCAACGGTACTCTGGATCCTGAAGAGGCTATCCGTCGTGCAGCAACCATTCTGCAACAGCAGTTGGCTGCGTTCGTCGACCTCAAAGGTGACAGCGAACCCGTTGTAGTCGAACAGGAAGACGAGATCGATCCGATCCTGCTTCGTCCGGTTGACGATTTGGAACTGACCGTACGTTCGGCCAACTGCCTTAAGGCGGAGAACATTTACTACATCGGCGACCTGATTCAGCGCACCGAAGTAGAACTGTTGAAGACTCCGAACCTGGGCAAGAAATCCTTGACCGAGATCAAGGACGTTCTGGCTTCTCGTGGTCTCTCCCTCGGCATGCGCCTCGACAACTGGCCGCCTGCAAGTCTTAAGAAGGACGACAAGGCGACTGCCTGATCGTCGTAATCACCGAACGTACTGTTTGGTAAGGAATGAACCATGCGTCATCGTAAAAGTGGACGTCACCTGAGCCGTACCAGCTCTCACCGTAAGGCCATGTTCCAAAACATGGCGGTGTCGCTGTTCGAGCACGAGCTGATCAAGACTACCCTGCCGAAAGCCAAAGAACTGCGCCGCGTTGCTGAGCCGCTGATCACCTTGGCCAAGATTGACAGCGTTGCTAACCGTCGTCTGGCATTTGACCGTACCCGTTCGAAAGAAATGGTCGGCAAATTGTTTAACGATCTGGGCAAGCGTTATGCAACTCGTGAGGGTGGCTACCTGCGCATCCTCAAGTGCGGCTTCCGCGCTGGCGACAACGCGCCTATGGCGTACGTCGAACTGGTTGATCGTCCTGTCGGTGGCTCTGTAGAAGCCGCTGAATAAGACATCAGTCAATACAAAGAACCGGGCCTAGTGCCCGGTTTTTTGTTGTCCGCACCAAAGCCTCCCGGAGCGCTAGACTCAGCGCAATTCGTGGTGATTCTAAGTGATAAACGGAACCCTCCTCATTTATCCGTCTTTTCGGTACCAAATGTCCGACTTTCGCCGGATTTCTATGTTTATTTGCTATGCCATAGGGTGACCAACCAGTCTGGTTGGTTCAAACTAACGCCTTTCACGTGGAGATGGACGGCGATGCAAGGCCACCCGGATGTAATTGATTACCTCAACACGCTGTTGACTGGCGAACTGGCTGCGCGCGACCAGTATTTCGTCCACTCGCGGATGTACGAAGATTGGGGCTTCAGCAAGCTGTACGAACGTATCAATCACGAGATGGAAGAAGAGGCTCAACACGCTGATGCGTTGATGCGCCGGATTCTGATGCTCGAAGGCACTCCCCGTATGCGTCCTGACGATCTGGATGTGGGCACTACGGTACCGGAGATGCTCGCCAGCGATCTTCGCCTGGAATACAAGGTGCGAGCCGCACTGTGCAAAGGTATTGCGCTCTGTGAGCAGCACAAAGACTACGTCAGCCGCGACATCCTCCGCATTCAGCTCGCCGACACCGAAGAAGACCATACCTATTGGCTTGAGAAGCAATTAGGCCTGATCAAGTCCATCGGCCTCGAAAACTATCTTCAGTCGCAGTTCTGATTGCTCAGACCGCCGCTACAAAAAAAGCCCTTGCCGCATATTGCGACAAGGGCTTTTTGTTAAGCCCATGCAATCAGGCGCGATCGCGCTCCAGAAGCGGCTTCAGATAGTGGCCGGTGTAGGACTGTTTCATTTCCGCCACCTGCTCTGGCGTACCTGTCGCGATGATCTGTCCGCCTTTCGAACCTCCTTCAGGGCCCAGGTCGACCAGCCAGTCGGCGGTCTTGATCACATCCAGGTTGTGCTCGATCACAACGACTGTGTTGCCGTGGTCGCGAAGTCGATGCAAAACATCCAGCAATTGCTGAATATCCGCGAAGTGCAGGCCGGTGGTGGGCTCGTCGAGGATGTACAGGGTCTTGCCGGTGTCACGCTTGGACAGCTCGCGCGACAGCTTCACCCGCTGCGCTTCACCACCAGAAAGCGTGGTCGCTGACTGGCCAAGTTTGATATAGGACAGCCCCACATCCATCAGCGTCTGCAGCTTCCGGGCAAGGGCAGGCACTGCGTCGAAGAATGTCCGCGCTTCCTCGATCGTCATTTCCAGGACCTCGTGGACGTTTTTACCCTTGTACTTAACCTCGAGCGTCTCACGGTTGTATCGCTTGCTCTTGCACACATCGCAAGGAACGTAGATGTCAGGCAGAAAATGCATCTCAACCTTGATCAAGCCGTCGCCCTGGCACGCTTCGCAGCGACCACCCTTGACGTTGAAAGAGAATCGGCCAGGGCCGTAGCCACGAGACCTTGACTCAGGCACGCCGGCGAATAGCTCACGGATTGGCGTGAACAGCCCGGTATAGGTCGCAGGATTAGACCGTGGGGTACGCCCGATTGGGCTCTGGTCAATATCAACGACTTTATCCAGATGCTGCAGGCCGTCAATGCTGTCGTGTGCCGAAGCCTCAAGCGTCGTTGCGCCATTTAGCGCAGTAGCGCTGAGAGGGAACAGCGTGTTGTTGATCAGCGTAGATTTGCCCGATCCCGATACACCGGTCACGCAGGTCAGCAAGCCGATTGGAATTTCCAGATCGACGTTGCGCAGGTTATTGCCGCGCGCGCCTTTGAGTTTGAGCGAGAGCTTTTTATTGCGAGGCGTCCGCTTGGCAGGGACCGCGATCTTCACCCGGCCCGACAGGTATTTACCGGTCAGCGAGTCCGGATGATCCATCACCTCCTGTGGTGTGCCCTCCGCGACAATCTTGCCGCCATGCACGCCTGCGCCCGGGCCGATGTCGACCACGTAGTCGGCCAGTCGGATGGCGTCCTCGTCGTGCTCCACCACAATCACCGTGTTGCCGATGTCTCGCAGGTGCCGCAACGTGTCCAGCAGCCGATCGTTATCGCGCTGGTGCAAGCCGATTGACGGCTCATCGAGGATGTACATCACGCCGACGAGGCCTGCACCGATCTGGCTGGCCAGACGAATCCGCTGCGCCTCGCCGCCGGAAAGCGTATCGGCGCTTCGATCCAGTGTCAGGTAGTCCAGCCCGACGTTAACGAGGAACTGCAGGCGCTCGCGAATTTCCTTGAGAATTTTGTCAGCGATTTCGCCGCGTCGCCCCGTGAGCTTCAGCTCACCAAAATAATTGGTTGCGTCGCCAATCGGCATGTTGGTGACGGCGGGAAGTGTCTTCTCGCCAACCCACACATGACGGGCCTCTCGGCGCAACCGCGTGCCACGACATTCGGGGCAGGGTTGGGTACTGAGAAACTTCGCCAGCTCCTCGCGAACCGTTGTCGATTCGGTTTCCCGGTACCGGCGCTCAAGATTCGGGACAATGCCTTCGAACGGGTGCGCACGTTTGACGATGTCGCCGCGGTCGTTCAGGTAACGGAAGTCAACGCTGTCCTTACCGCTGCCGCCCAGCAGGACTTTCTGCAAGTCGGCAGGCAGTTCCTTGAACGGCACCTCCAGGCTGAAGCCGTAATGCTTCGCCAACGAGCCGAGCATCTGGAAGTAATAGACGTTTCGCCGGTCCCAGCCACGAATCGCGCCTTCTGCGAGGGTAAGTTCGCCATTGACCAGACGTTTGGTGTCGAAGAATTGCTTCACGCCCAGCCCGTCGCAGGTCGGGCATGCGCCGGCGGGGTTGTTGAACGAGAACAGCTTTGGCTCAAGCTCGCTGATCGCATGGCCACAGATTGGGCAAGCGAATCGCGCGGAGAAAATGATCTCTTCGCCGGGCTCGTCGTCCATCGGCGCAACCAGCGCGATGCCGTCGGCCAGCTTCAGCGCGGTCTCGAAGGACTCAGCCAAGCGCTGTTGCAAGTCCGAGCGCACCTTGAAGCGGTCAACGACGACATCGATCGAGTGCTTCTTCTGTTTATCGAGCTTGGGAAGTTCGTCCAGCTCGCACAGCCGACCGTTCACCCGAGCGCGGACGAAACCCTGAGCGCGAAGCTCTTCGAAGACGGCCAAATGCTCGCCTTTGCGCTCCCGTACCACGGGGGCAAGCAGCATCAGTTTGGCGCCTTCCGGCTGGGCCAGGACCAGGTCGACCATCTGGCTGACGGTTTGCGCCTCCAGAGGAATGTCGTGATCCGGGCAACGCGGCTGCCCCACGCGCGCATACAGCAGACGCAGGTAGTCGTAGATCTCGGTGATGGTGCCCACGGTCGAGCGCGGGTTGTGGGACGTGGACTTCTGCTCGATGGAAATGGCCGGCGACAGGCCTTCGATCGTGTCGACGTCCGGCTTCTCCATCATCGACAGGAACTGACGCGCGTAGGCGGACAGCGACTCGACGTAGCGGCGCTGGCCCTCGGCGTAGAGCGTATCGAACGCCAGGGACGATTTTCCTGAGCCGGACAATCCGGTGATGACGATCAGCTTGTCGCGTGGAAGGGTCAGGTCGATGTTCTTCAGGTTGTGGGTTCGAGCCCCACGAATCAAGATCTTGTCCAAAGCTGGCCTCGCACGGCGGGCGTGTAAAACGTGGAAGTATACGGGGAAATACTGGATGGATACACACTGTTGAGGATCGCGCGGCCTCACTCGGAAAAAAGAAAATTCCTGCGATGCGCGGCAAACCGTCGTATGTGCTCTAAACGATGGGACTGGTAGAATCGCCGCCGGTTCATACGAGGTTCCTTCATGCACGATTCTCACAGCGAGCGCATGAGCGGCAGCGAAACCCGCGCCGCGGGCGGTCTGGCGCTGGTGTTCGCCTTCCGTATGCTTGGCATGTTCATGGTGCTGCCCGTCCTCGCCACTTACGGGATGGACCTCGCGGGCGCCAGCCCGGCACTCATCGGTCTGGCGATCGGCGCTTACGGCCTGACACAAGCGGTGCTGCAGATTCCATTTGGCATTATTTCTGATCGCATCGGCCGTCGTCCCGTCATTTATCTGGGACTGATCGTGTTTGCGCTCGGCAGCGTGCTGGCCGCTCAGTCGACCTCGATCTGGGGCGTGATCGCCGGTCGAGTTCTGCAAGGCGCGGGCGCTATCTCCGCTGCGGTCATGGCGTTGCTGTCGGATCTGACCCGCGAGCAGCATCGCACCAAAGCCATGGCGATGATCGGCATGACTATTGGTGTGTCCTTCGCCGTTGCGATGGTGGTCGGCCCCATTCTCACCAGTGCTTTCGGATTGTCAGGCCTGTTTCTGGCGACCGGCGCGATGGCGCTGGTGGGCGTGGCAATCGTCGCCTTCGTCGTGCCCAAGTCCACGGTAACCCTGCAGCACCGGGAGTCCGGTCTGGCGCGACAGGCATTGGGCGCGACGCTTCGTCATCCTGACCTGTTGCGTCTGGACTTGGGTATCTTCGCGTTGCACGCCATGCTGATGTCCAGTTTCGTGGCATTGCCGCTGGCGCTCGTCGAGAAAGCCGGCCTGCCCAAAGAGCAGCACTGGTGGGTGTATCTGACCGCACTGCTGATTTCGTTCTTCGCAATGATCCCTTTCATCATCTACGGCGAAAAGAAGCGTCAGATGAAGCGCGTGTTACTCGGCGCCGTACTGGTGCTGATGCTCACTGAGCTATTCTTCTGGGAGTTCGGCAACACGCTGCGAGCACTGGTCATCGGTACCGTGGTCTTTTTCACCGCATTCAATTTGCTCGAAGCGTCGCTGCCGTCGCTGATCAGCAAAGTGTCTCCGGCGGGCGGGAAGGGCACGGCGATGGGGATTTATTCCACCAGTCAGTTCCTGGGTTCTGCAGCGGGGGGCATCCTCGGTGGGTGGCTGTTCCAGCACGGCGGACTGGATGTGGTGTTCCTGGGAGGCGCCGGGCTGGCCGCCCTCTGGCTAACGTTTGCTGTTACCATGCGCGAACCTCCCTACGTAACCAGCCTTCGCTTGCCGTTGTCGCCCGAGGCTCAACGCGACACAGGCCTTGCCGATCGCGTGTTGGCCGTACGTGGAGTAACAGATGCAGTAGTGGTGGCCGACGAGGCTGCCATCTATATCAAATTTGACAAAGAACTGTTGGATCGGGCGTCTTTCGACGAAGTGGTCAATCCAGCGTCGGAAACGTGTGAAGCCTAGGAGAACGTTATGGCCCGTGGGGTAAACAAAGTCATATTGGTCGGCACATGCGGCCAGGATCCCGAAGTCCGCTACATGCCTAACGGTAATGCCGTGACCAACCTGAGTCTGGCGACAAGCGAACAGTGGACCGACAAGCAAACCGGTCAGAAGGTCGAGAAGACTGAGTGGCACCGCGTATCGATGTTCGGCAAAGTCGCCGAAATCGCCGGCGAGTACCTGCGCAAGGGTTCGCAGGTTTACATCGAAGGCAAGCTGCAGACCCGCGAGTGGGAAAAAGACGGCATCAAGCGCTACACGACTGAAATCGTCGTCGACATGCAAGGCACCATGCAGTTGCTCGGTGGCCGTCCTCAGGGCGACGGCGCTCCTCAGGGCCAGGGCGGTGGCGGTTATCAGAACTCCCAGAACTCCGCGCCGCGTCCGCAGCAGCAGGCCCGCCCGCAGCAGTCCGCTCCTCAGCCACAGCGTGAATCGCGTCCCGCGCCGCAACAAGCGCCGCAGCCGGCACCGGATTTCGACAGCTTCGATGACGACATCCCGTTCTAGCTAGCCGTAGAGACTTTTTTGTAAAGTTTCTCTTGAGAGCCCCCGCACTGCGGGGGTTTTCTCGTTTTGGGCGCGTAAAAAAATTCTTGACCCATTTTAGCTACCCTCATACCTTGAATTTAGGTTAAGAATTCGAGGTGTGTATGCAACTGGCGGTGCGGAGATTCATAGCGGACTCAGGGGAGAGGTTTGCAGTACTCGTTGACGATACGGGTATGCCGCTCTTCTACCCCAACCTCTTCGTGACCGCGAAGCTGCGGAACGCATCGCTTGCTTTCAACACGATCGCTCAGGCCTTCACCGCTCTCAAAGTCGTCCTAGCTTGGGAGCGTTACTTCGCCCTGGATATAGAGTCGCGCTTTAAGCGAAGCGAGCTGCTTGAAGCACATGAAATCCATGCGCTAAGGGACTTTATGCAAGTCCCTCTCGGGCTCGATCGCGACGTCAAACCAAAGGTATCGCCCCTTCGTGCAACGCCTAAGGTTGTCTCGACAGAGTCGCAGTACAACCGCATGACCATAGCTGCAGAGTATTTGGAATTCTTGGCTGAGCGTCTGCATCCTGCCGGCGCGACGAAGCTCAAGGCCATTGCTTCCATGACGAGTCAGATCAAGGCCAACAGGCCGAAGGTCAAAGACAAGGGCGCGACTGACCGTGAGGACAAACACCTAGAAGAAGCATTGCTCGATTCCTTGGAAGAGGTGCTCCGGCCAGGATCTCCCGATAATCCTGTCGACGATTTCGGTCTCCAGGTGCGAAACGGGCTGATGTTCATGATTCTGCGGCTCACAGGTATTCGTCGGGGGGAGTTACTCAATCTCAAGATTGAAGACTTCAACTTCGCCAAGAACACTATGAAAATTGTCCGTCGTCCCGATTCGCGAGGAGATGTGAGGGTTTTCCAGCCTGTAGCGAAGACCCGTCAACGTACATTCCCGTTGCATGCGAGCGTCATGGAGAAGATCTTTGATTATGTCAAAGATGTTCGCAGTAAGATCCCTGGTACTCAGCGCCATGGGTATCTGTTTGTCACCCATAAAATTTGTCAGACGCGGGGGCTGCCTCTCTCGTATTCAGCGTTTGGCAAGTTCTTCGGCACATTATCGAAATGTGCAGGTGGTATCGAAGGTGTCCATGCTCATTCGTTGCGCCACCACTGGAACTACATATTCTCGCAGAGCATGGATGCTCAGGGAGTTTCTCCTGAGCGAGAGATTAAAATCCGCACCAACCTAATGGGTTGGAGTCCCACGTCAAAAACGGCGGCAACTTACAATCAGCGACATATCAAAGAAGCTGCGGGGGTCGCCATGACTGCTATCCAAACACGCATCCTTGAGAGAGTTAAATGATGTCCATGCCAATTTCGGTTGTATCTTCAGCAGGCGAAAAACTCTCAGGTGCTGTACTTTTCTCGTCGATGGGTTATGAGTTCGATCTGCGTTCAAATCATTGGAGGCTAAGCAAGGATGATGGCTTTCGACTAGATACCCTTCCTGAGTATTTTGGTTTTGAGCTGATGGATTCATTTAGAAGCGTTTTAGCTCATTATGCTAAGTCCTACTCGCCAAAGCATACATCGGCGATGTATTACAGGATGAAGCATTACTTGGAAGCTACTCGTGGGCACAGTCCATTGAGCATGGAGTCATTTATCTCATACCGCGCTCAGCTCGGAGAAGATGACTGGATGCTCAGTTCTCTCCGCTCAATGCTGAGTAAATGGTCATCCCTAGGCTACCCTGGAATTCCAGATGACACCTTGAGACTTCTCAAGAAATGGAAAATCAAGGGAAATAGAAAGGGCTATGCAGTCCAATCTATGTGCCCCGAAAGCGGCCCTCTAACAGATATTGAGATGGATGCACTGATCTCGAAGCTGTTGGAAGGGTACGCAAATGACTCGGTTAGTTTGCGTGATGCCTGTTATGTCATGATTCTTTCCATGACTGGCAGGCGGTCTTCTCAAATCACTGCACTCAAGATTAAAGATTTGATGCCTGAGAATGGGGGCTACTGGATCGCATTCCCTCGTGTGAAACAGAAGAGCGTAGGGTGGCGAAAGTCTTTTCGAAAATTGAGGGTTGTTGAGGATCTCTGGCTCCTGCTACAGCGTAAGGCAGAGACAGTAGTCGCGGAATTCAAAGAACGGGTGGCTGGAGAGATACCAGCTCAGCTTATTGGAAACCTTCCACTTTTCCCAGTTCTCAATGCTTATGATCCTGGCGTTGCCTTGGACAGTCAGCTTGCAGGCGACTTCTTGCACGCTCGAACTAACGAGGTCTATGAGAGTCTTCAACTGTTCACTGCGAAAAATACCGTAATCAGTGAACGTACGGGCGAGGCTTTGCATCTGCATCCCTACCGTTTTCGATACACCCTTGGCACCAACTTGGCACGTGAGGGTAAGGGAGAGTATTTGATTGCGGAAGCACTCGATCACTCGGATACCCAGAACACTGGGGTCTATGTAAAGAACATCCCGGACATCGTTGAGCGAATTGATAAGGCTGTGGCTTTGCAGCTCGCGCCGCTCGCACAGGCTTTTCAGGGAGTAGTGGTAGCCAGTGAAGCTTCAGCCAGGCGCGGCAAAAACCCTGACAGCCGAGTGTATAGCCCACGTGGCAATGTTGGGAGCTGCGGTAGCTACGGTTTCTGCGGCGCTCTAGCTCCGATTGCTTGTTACACATGCTCCCATTTCCAGCCATGGCTCGATGGCCCTCATGAGGCTGTTCTCGATGGCCTGATCAGCGATCGTGATCGCGTCTACGCCGAAACGGGCGACCTCAAAATCGCTGCGGTGAATGACCGTTTGATATTGGCTGTAAGCGATGTGGTGACTCGCTGCAACGAGATGCGGATCAAGGTGAAAAATGTCTAACGTATTGCTCTTTACGCCTAAAGCGAATCTCACCGCGAAACAGAATCTGTCCGACTTTGTCGTTATGTGCCGGGATAGGTTGACTGTTTTTGGTGCTGATCTGGATTGGTACAATAGCTCTTGGCCCGGAGTGGGTAACTTTACAAAGAAAGATGTTCCGTCACGGGGGTATAGTCCGGATCAGCTGCTTCATCCGGACATCATGTCTTTCGCCAAAGCCTATGTCCGATATCAACAAGGTCATAACCCCACTAAGCTGAGGAATGAGTTCAAGGCTCTGCGATGCATTGAGCAAGGGCTGTTGAATATCAAGGGCTGTGCAGACATCACCTTAACTGACTTGAGTGTTATGGATGAGGCTGGGCGCATTGCACAAACCTATGATAAGACGGCCTATCAAGCAGGGTTGGCTCTGGTAATTCTTCTCGAATTCCTTAATGAAAGCGGGATCATTGCCGAGAGCATTTCTTGGAAGAACCCAGCGAAGAAGGGTAAGGAAATCCATCGCACTGATGATGAGGCCAAACAGCAGCGGGCAGATAAGATGCCGGAACCTCATCTTCTCGATGCCATGGCAGAAATGTTTTCGAATGACTTGCTAGACGCTCGGGACAGATTTACGACCTCGATGTTTGCGTTATGCATGTGCGCCCCAGCCCGAATAACTGAGGTTCAGGATCTGCCTGTCAACTGCATTCATGAAGAGACTGACAACAAAGGCGTGTTACGCCTGGGCTTGCGTTTCTTCGGAGGCAAGGGGTATGGATCCGATATTAAATACGTCTCCACCTCATTCCGTGACGTCGCCGTAGAAGCGGTTAGGCGCTTGTCCGAGCTGTCCGCCCCTGGGCGCGCATTAGCAAAATGGCTGGAGAACCATCCCGATAAATTCTACCGTCATGCGAATTGTCCAAACGTCGGTGAGCATCAGCCGTTGACCAACACTCAGGCATGCGAAGCATTAGGCATCACTCCTGGGGAACGGCCTAGAGCAATGGTCGCGCTAGCATTCAGAGGCTACACGCCCTATCAAGACTTGGTGAATGGGGGAGGAAGTGTGACGCTTTCTTTCATCAATGAGTTCGTCCATAGCCGATTGCCGAAGGGATGGCCATGGAAGAACAAAGAGCGGCATATTAAGTACTCCGATGCGCTGTGCTGCTTCCGTCAAAACGAATTGCGTGCCGATTTTCCACCGAGGCCGATCCTGCTGTGGACGCCTGGTAAGTCTACGTTTACCACTGACATCAATTTTATCGCAGGACAAGAGAGAAGCATCTGGATCAGAAACGGGTACACGAACCCAGACGGCAGCCCGATGAACATGACTTCGCATCAAATCCGTCATTACCTCAACACTGCCGCAAACCTCGGAGATATGAGCCAGTTGGACATCGCCAAGTGGTCTGGGCGAGCCAACATCCACCAGAACCCGGTGTACAACCACATGAGTGACGATGACTATGTGGAACAGGCCCGTGAGGTCGGGGTGGGCGTCGCCCTAGCGAAGGTGCGTACGCATTCTCCGGTAACGCTTGCCGATCTTGACGCAGTGGGGCAGGGCATCGCTCACATCACCGAATTTGGATTCTGTGTTCACGATTATTCGATGCTTCCGTGCCAGAAGAATCGCGATTGCTTGAACTGCACGGAGCAGGTTTGCCTCAAGGGTTGGCAACCGAAACTGGAAAGCCTCAAGGCTCGCCAAGCACTTATCAGAGACCAATTGGCCAAGGCTGAATCCGCAAATGATGCTGGGGTTTACGGAGCCGACCGATGGAGTCAGCACCAGAGAAAGACACTCGCTCGCGCTGACCAGCTGATCGAAATCATGGAAAACCCTGATATCCCAGAAGGAACGGTCGTCCGCCTTAGTAATGACCAGGAATTCAGCCCACTGAAACGCGCTCTGGCTGCCCAGTCTACGGACGTAGCGCTGGCATCGCCGGCAAAGCAGATCGCAGCAGAGAACGCTGATGACGAGCTGGATGTTGAAGAACTCCGTGATCTGCTGGGAGCTTTCTGATGGCCAAGCATCTAGCAGCAAAAGACTTGGATGTAATCGTCACTTTGATTGATGGCTGGGATGGGAAGCTGAACTGGGAAGCTCTCTGCGATGCCATCAAACCGCTGATTGGTACACGGCCCACTCGTCAGACTCTCTATGCACATCAGCGCATCAAGGACGCATTCGCGCATCAAAAGGCAAGGCTGAAATCCGGATTCGTCTCCACTAAGCGACCCGCGAGCCTGAGCATCGCCGAGCAGAGGATTCGTCGCTTGGAAGCGGAGAACAGTCGACTGCAACGCGAGAATGATTTGCTCCTGGAGCGATTCGTGCGCTGGCAGTACAACGCTCACAAGTTCAACGTGTCGGCAGAAAAGCTGGATGCACCGTTGCCATTCGCTGATCGTGATTCCTCAGAAGGAAGGCAATGATGGCGAACGGACAACAGATCGCCGAAGAAAACCATGCCGCGTTCCTGGCTTGGGCAGCGGGCAAGTCAGACGGAGACTTCCGCGAGTACGTGCATCGCGGCAAGCTTAAGCGCTCGGAGATTGCTACTGAATGTGGGTTTGGTAAAAGCGCTCTCACACAGAACCCTGCTATCCGTATGGCCCTGGATAACCTTGAAACGGAGCTTAGGGCGGCTGGCGTGCTACCCCCTTTGGTCGTCTCTTTGCCTGCTGGCCAGAAAGCAGAGCCTGCCCTGAGAGATCCAAGCGCCAAGCAAAGACAGCGGGACGGGCAACGGCTGAACTCGCTTGAGCAAGAGAACGCGGCTCTACGCGCTGAGCTGCAAGCTGCGAAGCAGATGCTTGATCGCCATGCCCTGATCAACGAGTTCCTAGAAGAAACGGGAAGGATGCCACGATGAATGCCATCGCTCCCGCATTGATCAACTTGAGCGTCCGGGTCACGAGCATCCGCTCGGCAAATCGGAAAGGATGCATTGCCTTCGGTCATCGGATGGATGTGGTGTGCGGCATCAATGACAGGTCGAGTCCAGTTGTTCTCCGAGTAGCGGAATCCATTGCAAGGCTGTCGGATATCGCTGTGGGGGCGATCTTCGAGATCTACGGAGAGGTCACTACAGTCCTGCGTGCGCATGGCTCGTTCGCAATCAACGAGATGACAATTGACGTCCAGGACATCCGGCTTGTCCGACCTAGCGGTTCTCAGGTCATACAGTGGCTGGGTGACAACGTCAAAGGTGTTGGTGAGGTGAAGGCCACCAAATTGTGGGACGCTCTCGGTGAGCGGCTTTACGATGCCCTTGATAATTCAGATCACACTGCAATTGAGCGCATCATTCCAACCGAGGATGTCAGGGAGAGGTTGTTCAATCGATGGCAGGTAGATGGCGATGCCAGAACTCTGCGATTCGTCCAGGACAAGCGCATTCCGCTAGACATTGCACGCAAAGCCATCCGGTTTCACCGGAAGAATCTCATAGTCGCGCTGACGAATGACCCGTATAGACTGCTGAGCTTTGCAGGTGCCTGGGCAGACGTTGACAAGGTCGCTCGTGAAAGCTTCGGCGTTAGCCTGGATGACCCTCGACGGCTTACAGCGGCCCTGGAAGAGTCGCTCTACAGGGCATCGGAAAAGGGCCATACCTGTAGCTCGCTCGCTGATCTGCATGCCACGGTGTCATCGCTAGTCAAACCTCATTCAGCACCGACAGCTGCGATGTCAAAAGCCCTGCTATCCGGAGCGGCAGTCGGTCAGTTTGTCTGCAAAGAGCTGGGCGAGCTTGGGTTCATGCTGTTTGCTCCCGGCTCGTGGCTGATGGAGCGCCGCTGTGCTCAGTTTGTTCGAGATCTGATCCTGACGCCTGCGTACCAGCCCCAGTTGTTTCCGGTCGATGTGGGCGACGTCATCAGTCGCTTCGAAGAGGCCGAGCGAGCTCATCTCGCCCTACCTTCGTTTGGCTTAAACCACGCTCAGCGCAACGCGGTTGCCACATCATTCTCGAATCGGTTCAGCGTCATCACGGGCGGGGCCGGAGTCGGCAAAACCACAGTTTTGAAAGCTCTCTATAAGGCGCTTGATACGACTGGCCGTCCTCGCTTCCAGATGGCTCTCTCAGGCAGGGCTACAGCCCGAATGATCGAGGCAACGGGCGAAGAGGCCAGAACCATTGCGGGTTTCCTTCGGAAGGTCAGCGACAAGGACATGGGCCCAGCACCGGTCATCGTGATTGATGAGGCGTCGATGCTTGATCTAGTGACGTTCTACCGGCTTGTTCAGAAGCTGCCTGCTGAGTGCCAAGTGATCCTCGTCGGCGATCCGTACCAGCTTCCACCCATCGGCTCTGGACTCATCCTACACGTGCTCTGCGAGCTGGCTGGTGTACCCACCACGGAGCTAGTCGAGGTGAAGCGCCAGGCGAAGGATTCTGCGATTCCAAAAGCTGCGCTGCAGATTCGAGACGGCCAGGTTCCCAGGTTCAGCTCCGACGAGAGTGATGACGTCGTGTTTTTGCGGTGCGCTGATGAAGAAATTCTTCCGACTGTGCTCAGGCTCTATGAACACGATCGAGAGAACACACAGATCCTTTCGGCAACCAAATCGTGCGATTTTGCCGGAGTGACGGCACTGAACCGCACTTGTCACCAGCGATACGCTGATCATGCCCAGCAGTTGCTGGCCGAAAATCCTGAAACAGGTGAGATCGAGTCAACCGGGCTGTGTGTCGGCGATTTGGTGATGTACACAGCTAACGACTGGGGCCGGAACCTGCAGAATGGCTCTCTGGGACAGATCGATGAGATCTTCGAAAGGCCACGCTCCGTAGAGCTTGGAGATGACGAGAAGTCGCGTGTCTGTGTTGCGCTGGGGAGAGCAACATTCGACGGTGTGGGCCATTACATCTTGGACACAGATGTCGATGCATTGGAGCTTTCCTACTCGATCACGGTTCATAAAGCCCAGGGCTCTCAGTTCAGGCGTGTGATCATTCCCCTGCGCAAGTCACGTATCCTGGACAGAACCTTTGTCTACACAGCCGCTACCAGGGCACAGATTCAGGTGATCTTTGTAGGCGACTTCAAGGCCGTTGAAGAGGCTATCGTGCTGCCACCCAAGGCGTTCTCTCGCCAAGTTGGGCTGCGTGCGCTCCTAGCGGCGGAACTTGGCGCACCGGCGACGTAGGCTGGAGGAGAACGGTGCCTGTACCGTTCGTCGGGTTTCTGGGCGGCTCGGTTCCAAGCAGCAAATTCCGAAAGGCTTTTAGATTTTGTAAAGTTTTAGAGCCTGAAGTGGTGATCCTGGATGAAAATATTACGAAATTCTGTACGTTTTGAATGGGGGTTAGGGGCTGTATAGCCTCATCTGCCCAATGCCTACGGGGCAGTCACTCACTCACTCGCTCACGAAGCCAGCTTTCCGGTGTTAATAACCGTTCTAAGTAGCGCGTTACCCAAACGCAATAACGCTGCAAACAAAAGCCCCCGCACAGCTCAGCTGTCGGGGGCTTTGTTTTGGGTCGCGTTCGAGGATTACAAACCCAGATCCGACAACCCGGGATGATCGTCAGGACGACGGCCCAGCGGCCAGTGAAACTTGCGATCCGCTTCTTTGATCGGCATGTCATTGATGCAAGCGAATCGCCGCGCCATCAAGCCGTCTTCATTGAATTCCCAATTCTCGTTGCCATACGAGCGGAACCAATTGCCTGAGTCGTCGTGCCATTCGTACGCGTAACGCACCGCGATGCGGTTATCGGTGAACGCCCAGAGTTCTTTGATCAGGCGGTAGTCGAGCTCCTTGTTCCACTTGCGGATCAGGAAATTTTTCGCCTCTTCACGGTTCTCGGCGAAATCGGCGCGGTTGCGCCACTTGGTGTCGAGTGTGTAGGCCAGGGAAACCTTTTCGGCGTCACGGCTGTTCCAGCCATCTTCAGCCAGGCGAACCTTCTCGATGGCGGATTCGCGGGTGAATGGGGGAAGTGGCGGGCGAGTTTGGGCATTGGACGACATGGTGGACCTCCAGGCAGTGATGATTCGGCGGTGGGTGGGACGTTTGAGGCTAGGAACTGGAGCGCAGGCGCTGCTCAAGCAGCAACTGCGCAACCGCCTTGGCGCTTTCTGCAGCGCTGTAGTCACCCATGACGCGGGTGACGGTGATCGCGCCTTCCATGAGGATGAGTAACTGCTTGGCCAAGGCTTGCGGATCGGCAATCCCAATCTGCTCGCAGAGCTCCAGCGTGTAATCAAGCAGCTTCTGTTTGTGCAGTTTGGCGATCAGACGGATGGGGTCTTGCGGGTCGCCCACTTCACCTGCCGTATTGATGAACGCGCAGCCGCGAAAGCCTTCGGACTCGAACCAGCCTTTGAGCACGTCAAACATATTCAGGATGCGCGCTTCAGGGGTGTCAGCCTTGTCGGACTCAGTCCGGAACCAGTCCATCCAGCGCACGTCGCGGGCGTTGAGTGCAGCGGCGGCCACATCGTCTTTGGTGGCGAAATAGCGATAGATGCTTTTCCTCGCGACGCCCGACGTCTTCACCAGAAGGTCCATGCCGGTGGCCTGGATGCCGTTCTGATAAATGAGTTGCTCGGCAGTCGCGAGGATTTTCTCGCGGGTGAGGTTCGTTGATGTATTCATGACGCAGAAGGTAGAACGTACGTTCTCCCGCGTCAAGCCACTCATTCAAAAACAGACTCAACGCACCTGATCGGAGTCCGGCAGCGCACGTTTCAAATCGGCTGCGCTGGGTGAGGCCTTGGCCAGTGTCACGGGGATGGATTTGGCCGCAGGCACCTTGCTGCGTTCAGCGTGGTGCCACAACGGAACGAGTGGGTTGCACTCAGGGTAGTACGCTGCGCAGCAGTTTTCGGGGATGTCGTAAGCGATGATCTGCAGAGGCCCTACCGAACGCGTGACCTGGGGCTCGATGGCGGTGGTGACGTTGACCCAGTCCCCCGGTTTGAAGCCCATTCGCAGGACATCGTTGCGGTTCATGAAGATGACCGCGCGGGTGCCGCTGACGCCACGGAAGCGATCTTCGTAGCCGTAGATCGTGGTGTTGAACTGGTCGTTGCTGCGCAGCGTCATCAGTTGCAGCACGTCGCGGCGAGTATGGTTCGGGTACACGTCATCGTTTTCTTCAAGCAGCTCGGGCGTAATGAACATTGCGCGACCGCTCTCGGTTTTCCATTCACGCTTCGCTGCGGCAATAGGGCGATGAAAACCGCCGGTTTCCCACATGCGGGTTTCCATGTCGTGGAAAATCTCGGGGTAGACCTGAGCGATGCCGTGACGAATCAGCGCGTAATCGCGGCGCCAGGCGTCCCAATCGATTTGAGTGGTCCCAGGTAACGTTGCCTCGGCGATGCCTGCGAGGATGGCGATTTCGGCGCGGAGATGGGCGCTGGCCGGTTCGCTATTACCCTGCCAGGCCCGCACGCAGCCGGTGCTGTCTTCAGTGGTATAGACCTGCTCGACGCCATTTTGCACATCCTTTTCGATGCGCCCGAGGCAGGGCAGGATCCACGCATTTTTCCCCGGAACCAGATGTGTGCGGTTCAGCTTGGTCGCGATCTGGACGTTCAGGTCCAACGTGTTCCAGGCCGGCTCCATGCGGGACGTGTCCGGGATCGCCCGCAGAAAATTGCCGCCGAGCCCGATGAATCCGCGCACGCTCCCGTCCAGCAGTCCTTCGCAGGTCTCAACGGTGTTCAAGCCTTTTTTCGACGGGACCGAGAAGCCATACAGCGCCTCAATCTTATCCACAGGAATTTTTTGCGGGTCTTCGGTAATGCCAACCGTGCGCTGCCCCTGCACATTGGAGTGACCTCGCACCGGGCAAATCCCGGCGCCGCGCTTGCCGATGTTGCCGCGCAGCAGGAGCAAATTCACCAGCATTTGCACGTTGGTCACCCCGCGCCGGTGTTGGGTGATGCCCATGCCGTACACCAGCATCACGCGCTCGTGTCTGGCGTACACCGTCGCCACTGCCTCCAGCGCGCTACGGCTGAGTCCTGCCTGACGCTCGATGGTTTCCCACGGTGTTTCGAGCACGCAGTTGCAGAACTCGGCGAACCCTTCAGTGTGCTGGGCGATAAACGCCTGATCGATAATCCCGGGCTGACCCTTTGCCAGCGCCGCTTCATCCATTTCAAACAGCGACTTGGCGATGCCTAGCACAACCGCCGTGTCGCCACCGATCGCCAATTGATGGTATTGGGTGCTGATGACCGTCGACTTCGGCCCGAGCATTTCCACCGGGGACTGCGGATTGACGAAGCGCTCGAGGCCGCGCTCGCGGATCGGGTTGAACGTGATGATCGGCACGTCACGCTGCCGGGCTTCACGCAGTTGATGCAGCATCCGTGGGCTGTTGCTGCCTACGTTCTGGCCGAAAAACAGGATGCAGTCGGTGTGCTCGAAGTCATCCAGCGTCACCGTTCCTACAGGTACCCCGATACTTTCCTGCAAGCCCACCGAGGTGCTCTCGTGGCACATGTTCGAGCTGTCGGGCAGATTGTTGTTGCCGTAGGCGCGGGCGATGAGCTGGTACATGAACGATGTTTCCAGCGAGGCCCGGCCCGACGCGTAAAAAACCACGCTGTCGGGCGTCATGCTTTTCAGCTGCGCGCCGATGTCACGGTAGGCTTCCTCCCACGTGGTTTCCTGGTAGCGATCGGTCGCAGCGTTGTACCGCATGGGGTGCGTGAGGCGGCCCTGTTGCTCCAGGTCGTAATCGGGCCACTGGCGCAGTTCGGTGAGCGTGTGACGGGCGAAAAAGGCCGGGTCGGTCTTGCGCGACGTCAGCTCCCAGGCCGTGGCCTTCGCGCCGTTTTCGCAGAACTCCAGGCTGTGGGGTTTGCCGGGCTTGGCCCACGCGCAGCTGACGCAGGCGAATCCGCCCGGTTTGTTTTGCTTGATCAGCGGCAGCCCGGCTCGAATCGGCGCCTGCTCGCGCCAGAGAATCTCCATCACCGACTTTGCCGAGCCCCAGCCGCCGGCGGCAGACGTGTAGGGACGGAAATGAGCTTTGGGATGGATGAGCGACATGGGGTTGATCCTCGGCGGAGCGGGCGCACTGGAGACAGTCGCCCTCGTTAAGGCTACGACGAAGCGGCTCGGTAAAGGTTCGTTACATTTGCTGGCGGGCGGACCGTCAACGGCCAACATGACGATTGCGCCTGGGAAACGAACTTGCCGGATGAAATTCGATCAGTTCCAGAAGGCCTATTTTTCCACGGTTCCCTAACCGAAGGAGTGACTCGCGTTTTGCCGAATTTCAAACCCTTTCTGTTGCTGTGCCTGCTGTTAAGCGTTTGCAGCGTCAATGTTCAAGCCGCCGACGCCCCTGCCGCTACCACTGCTCCGGCTGCCGCACCTGCTGATCCGGCGCCCGAGGACCCTGCCAAAGCGGAGATTCTGGTAAAAGGCGGATTGCTCGGCGCCATCAGTTCCAGCATCGACAGCGTGCAAGACAAGCTCGATGTAGATGGCCACTTGCTCGACTCCTGGCGCCTGCGCGCCGACCGAGCCGCTGACGAAATCGACGCGCTGGTCAACAAGCCGCAGTCGCGTTCGGCGTGGCGGATCGCCGGCGACTTCGTGATGCTGTCCCTGGTGTGGGCGGGGGCGTTCCTGCTGCTCAACCGCATCGGCGCGTTTCTTGTCACGCGGCTATCACGGCATCGGTTTTTGATCCGCCGCGATCGCGTGGTCGGCGTGCTGGGCTATGTGTTGCCTTACATGGTGCCGGCGCTGATCTGCCTGCCGCTGACGCTCTACGTCAGTCACTTCATGCCGACCTCGGTGGGGCGCGCGCTGGCGCTGTGTCTGGCGTACTCGACCAGCAGCGGGATTTTCTCCACATCCGTGCTGTTGTCGCTGATCGTGCTGTTCAATTCGGGCCACAAACGGCCGGCGGTGCGCATCATTCGTCACTACGCGCCGCACCCGTTGTTCATCATCGGCTTTCTCGCGGCGTTGAGCGACGCGCTGACCAGTCCGCAGATTGCCCGGCTGTTCGGCGGTAACGTGACCACCAGCATCGCCGCGTTTACCGGGCTGATGGCGTCGGTCATGTTTGGCATGGTCGTCATCCGCATGCGTCGGCCGATTGCGCATCTGATCCGCAACCGTTCCCTCGGCGCCCGGCTGGCGCGGCCCGCGGTGCAACAGACGCTGAAGATTTTCTCCAGCCTGTGGCACTTGCCGATCCTGCTGATGATTCTGGTCTCGGCGGTGAATCTGATCGGCGCCGGCGAAGGCAGCCAGGAAGCCTTGCGTTGCGCGTTGCTGACGACGGTCCTGTTGATCGGCGCGGTGTTTCTCAGCACCTTGTTCCAGCACGTGTTCAAGCCCACCGAGGCGCGGACCGACAGTGTTTACAAGGAGCGTTTGCTGAGCCTGTTGCACGCAGTCATGCGTATTGCGCTGGCGATTGGCTTCATCGAGTTGCTGGGCCGGATCTGGGGTTTCTCGCTGTTTGAATTCGCCCAACGCAATGCGCTGGGCAAAGTGATCAGCGATTCGCTGAGCAGCATCGGTCTGATTCTGCTGGTGACCTGGCTGCTGTGGGTGGTGATGGATACAGCCATTCAGGAAGCCCTGAAGCCTCCGGCCAATGGACGTTCCGCGCGTCAGCCGAGCACGCGGGTGAAGACCATCCTGCCGCTGTTACGCAACGCGATGAAGATCATCCTGGTGGTCATCTGCACCATCACGACCATGGCCAATCTGGGCATCAACGTCGCGCCACTGCTGGCCGGTGCCGGGGTTGTCGGGCTGGCGATCGGTTTCGGTTCGCAGCAGTTGGTGCAGGACGTCATTACCGGGCTGTTCATCATCATCGAGGACACCATCTCCATCGGCGACTGGGTGGTGCTGGATTCGGGCCACGCCGGCACAGTCGAGAGCCTGACCATCCGCACCCTGCGTCTGCGCGACGGCAAGGGCTTCGTGCACTCGGTGCCATTCGGCCAGATCAAGGCCGTCACCAACCAGTCGCGCCAGTTTGCCTACGCGTTCTTCTCGTTCCAGTTCACTTACGACACGGACGTTGACGCGGCGACCTCGCTGATTCGTGAAGCGGGCCAGTCGATCAGCGACGATTTGCTGCTGGCGAGCAAACTGCAGGGGCCGCTGGAGGTGTTCGGGCTGGACCGCATGGACATGAACGGCATTGTCATCACGGCGCAGTTCCGCACCTCTTCGGGTGGGCAGTACGCGGTGAGCCGTGCATTCAACGACCGGCTCAAGCGGCTTGTGGATAAGTCAGCTGAGGTGCGCTTCGCGCAAACTTATCCACAACTGGTAATGAGCCCGCACAATCGTCAGGCACCTGAGGGGGAAGAAGGTGCAGAGCAACAAGCGCTGCCCGGCAAGACATCGGTGGTGAACAAGGACGGGTCCGAAAGCCCGGCTTGAGATCTACCGGAACAGCCGATCACGCACCTGCAACATCAGCGCCTCATCCACCTCGCCCCAGTACTGCGGCTTGCCGGCGATGATGGCGGCGATGGGAATGCCGTCGCGGTAAACCAGTTTGTTGCCGACAATCGCCGGGACTTTCGCGCCGGGCAGCAGCGTCCCGGCGAGGTTGAGCGGGTCGACTCCGCTGACGGCAATCAAGCTGCCGTCCAGCGGGCGGTTGCGGACTTCGCGCAATAACGGGATGGCTTCGGGTAACGCGAATTGCTCACCGGCCAGGCCGGCAACGAAGCGCCCGCCGCGAATCTCTCCGCGAGCTTCAAGCCGATGGAACGTGCGCAGCAACTCGCGCCACGTCGGCAGCCAGTCCGCCTCGCGCTCCAACAGGCGCCAGAACACCACGCCGTATCGACGCAGCAAGGTCATGGCGACATGCTCCAGCGTGTCGCTGTCGATCCTTTGCGACGCGCCTTCTTCCTTCGCCGGCGCGCGACGCAACAACGCCCAGCGCCCGGCATCGTCCATGCCGCCAATGAACGCGCCGCGATTACGTCGACTGGTGTGGCTGGCGCGTTTGCTTGCCGGCGTGATCAGCGCGCGCAGCCCGGCGAAGCTGTCGGCATTGACCAGCCCGGCGCCCACCAATTCCTGCAGCGCCGTTTCCAGTTCAGCCCGCAGCAAATGAGCTTCGGAGGTCAGCTCATCGAAAAACATCGCGCCCTGGCTCGACAACACTTCATGAGCCTTCTGCGCGCGCAGTGATAACTCGGTCGGCGCCGGCTGTTCGGTCAGCCCGGTCCACAGGCGAACCTGCGGTCGCGGCAGCAGCACAATCGGCGTACTGCGCAACGCAGCACTGCCGACCTTGTTACGACTGGTCAGGCGCATCCACACCACCTTGCCGGACCGACACAGATCATCCAGCCAGATCGATGAATAGTCTTTCAAGCGTGCCGGAAGCAGATCACTGTCCCACGCGCCTGCGGCTGACGAAAAACCCTCCAGTTGCGCGACGACTTCCGGCAGCGCGGCTTTGCCCTGACTCTGGGTCGTGGCGGACAGATGCTGCCAATCGAACAGAAAGAGGGTGAAGTCCTGCAGCGACACCGGCTCGATTTCCCGGCGCAGGCGTTTGACCGTATACCGGTGGATACGCGACAGCAGATGCCGCTCGCACCATTGCTCCTCGCGGGCGTCAGGGTTGAACTGGCCGCGCAGCACATAACCTTCGTTCTCCAGCTGGACCAGCGCCTGTGCGACTTCGCTGTGCGTCAGCGCCAACGGCTCGGCAATGGCGGGAACCGTCAGCGGGCCGAAACCGCCAAGCCGCGCACGGACGATTTCTACGCGCGCTTCCTCCTCGCTCCACGTTTCATCGAACCCGGCCAATGCCGCCAAGGGCGGGTGCATTTCGGCGGCGGGATAGATCGCCTGCAAACAGGTCAGCCGCTCCAGCGGAATCCACAGCGCCTGCTCCGGGGTGACCTGCAAGCGCGTGCCCCGGCCTGAGCGGGCCAGGCTCTCCAGCCATTTCATCCAGTCGCCGTGCTCGCGGGCCTCAACGCCGGTGATGCAGCCCAGGGTCATCAGCGTCTCGTGCATCTCATCCACATTTTGCGGCTGCGGCCAGGCTTCATCAGCCACCGCTTTGATCGCATCGACATCCAGCGCGCCGAGATCGTCGGTGGATTCCGGGTCGCTCCAGCGCCGATTGAGCACCGCCTGGGTGCGACGTTCTTCCAGCGGCGCGTTGTCGAGAAACGCATACGGCTTGGCGTTGAGAATTTCCGCTGCGAGCGGAGAGGGCGCGGGCAGATCGCGACTGACCAGGCGCACCTCGCCGTTTTCCATGCGCCGCAGCAGTTTCAGCCAGCCTTCGGCGTCCATGGCTTCGTGCAGGCAGTCGTCCAGGGTCTGTTCGATCAGCGGATGCTCCGGGACCTCCCGCTCGCCCACCAGATTTTCCAAGCAGGCGATTTGGTCCGGAAATACCGTGGCGATCAGGTCATCGCTCTTGATGCGCTGCAGTTGCGGCGCCACTTTTCGCCCGCCGGTGTAACGCGGCAGGGCCAGTGCCACACCGGCGTTCCAGCGCCAGCGCACGCCGAACAGCGGCGCATCCAGCACTGCCTGAATCAGTAAATGCTCGGCAGTGGCGGAGTTGAGATAACGCCAGACTTCATCGAGCGCAAAACTGTGCGCCGTGGACAGCGACAGCACGATGGCGTCCTCGCTGGCGGCGGCTTGCAGCTCGAAGTTGAAGGTGCGGCAGAAGCGCTTGCGCAGCGCCAGGCCCCACGCGCGATTGACCCGGCTGCCAAACGGGGAATGAATCACCAGTTGCGTGCCGCCGGATTGATCGAAAAAGCGCTCAATGACCAGCGTGTCCTGTGACGGCAGCGCACCCAGGGCCGAGTGCGCGCGGGCGAGGTATTCAATGATCTGCTCGGCGCTCGCGAGGTCCAGGCCCAGGCTTTTCATCAGCCAGTCCGTGCAGGCCAGAAGGTTGCCGGGATGGGCGCTGAGCTGCTCATCGATGTCGGCCTGCAAACGTGCGACGGCGAAAGACAGTTCATCGCTGCGCCCCGGCGCCTCACCCATCCAGAACGGAATGTTTGGCGGCATGCCGTGGGCGTCCTCGACCCGCACGCGGCCGGACTCGATCCGCAGAATCCGGTAGGACGTGTTGCCCAGCTGGAAGATGTCACCCGCCGCGCTTTCCACGGCGAAGTCTTCGTTGACGGTGCCGATGTTCAGCGCCTGAGGTTCGAGGACCACGCTGTAATCGGCGTTGTCCGGAATCGTGCCGCCACTGGTGACCGCCGTGAGTTTGCTGCCGCGCCGACCGCGTAACGTGCGGGTTACCGCGTCGCGATGCAGGTACGCCGCGCGCACGCCCTGACGCCCGCTGTAACCCTCGGCGAGCATGCTGAGCAGCGCCTGATAATGGGTTTCGTCGACTTCGGCGTAAGGCGAAGCCTTGCGGAACAGCGCCAGCAGATCCTGCTCCTGCCATTCCTGACAGCTGACCTCGGCAATGATCTGCTGCGCCAGCACATCCAGCGGCGCCTCGGGAATGACCAGTGTGTCGAGCTCGCCGCGACGCACGCAATCCAGCAGCGCCGCGCACTCGATCAGATCATCCCGGGAAACAGCAAACAACCGTCCCTTGGGCGTCCCGCCTACGTGGTGCCCGGAACGACCGACCCGCTGCAAGAAGGAAGCGATGGATCGGGGCGAACTGATCTGGCAAACCAGATCGACGTCACCGATATCAATGCCCAGCTCCAGCGAGGCCGTGGCGATCAATACCTGCAGGTCACCGCGCTTGAGGCGCTGCTCGGCGTCGAGTCGTTGCTCTTTTGCCATGCTGCCGTGGTGGGCGGCGACCGCCTCTTTGCCCAGTCGCTCACTCAGATGCCGCGCCATGCGCTCAGCGAGTCGCCGGGTGTTGACGAAAATGAGAGTGGTGCGGTGTTCGCGCGCCAGCACCGCGAGCCGGTCATAGACCAGTTGCCAGACGTCACTGGACATCACGGCGCTCAAGGCAACCGGCGGCACTTCGATGGCCAGATCCCGAGGACGCGCGTGGCCGATGTCAACGATGGCGCAAGGGCGACTGACCGGATCGCTGCCGACCAGAAAACGTGATACGCGCTCGATGGGTTTCTGCGTCGCCGACAGCCCGATGCGCAGCAGCGGTTTTGCACACAGCGCCTGCAAACGCTCCAGCGTCAGGGCGAGATGGCTGCCACGCTTGCCGGCCGCGATCGCATGAATTTCATCGACGATGACGGTCTGCGTGCTCGACAACATGCGCCGACCGGAGTCGGAGCCCAGCAGCACGTACAGCGACTCCGGCGTCGTGACCAAGATGTTCGGCGCGGTTTTGCGCATGGCCGTACGTTCTTTCTGCGGCGTGTCACCGGTGCGCACGGCGGTGGTGATGCGCAGCCCAGGCAGGCCTTGCTGAACCAATTGATCGGTGATGCCCGCCAACGGATTCTGCAGGTTGATCTGGATGTCGTTGGACAGCGCTTTCAGAGGCGAGACGTAGACCACGAAGGTCTCATTCGGCAGCTCGCCGCCGTGCTCCAGCCCTTGATGCACCAGATCATCGATGACTGCCAGAAACGCCGTCAGGGTTTTACCGGAACCGGTGGGCGCGGCGATCAACGTGGACTGGCGGCCCTTCATCAGCGGCCACGCCTGGGCCTGGGCCGCAGTAATGGCCGGGAACGTGGAGCGAAACCACGCGCTGACCGCCGGATGAAAGGCGTCGAGCACCGGGTCGGGCGTCTGGAGAAGGTTCATGCGCGATTAATGCGGGCGCCGGCGGGTAGATGCAAGGGTCAGATGCTCAGGGGAAGACACAAGGGCGAGTGATCGGAGACGCGTTTCAGGGCGCCGCACGCGCGCATGCCCGCCGTTGTTGGGACTTGCCCGATGACGTGTTATGTTTGCGGACGTTTTTCACCTATTTTTAATCGACCTGAAGACTGAGCCTGCTGACTCTATGCGAATGCGCCTTATGCTGTTGGGCGGCGGGAATGCCCTCGGGCAGGCGTTGATTCGTCTAGGTGCCGAGGAGAACATTGGTTTCCTCGCGCCGCGTCCACCCCAAGACGGTTGGGACGCGGCAAGCCTGACGCAACTGCTCGATGACACCCGCCCGGATGCCTTGATCAATCTCGCTTACTACTTCGACTGGTTTCAGGCGGAGCGGGTGAGCGCTGACAGGCTGGATAATCAGGAACGCTCCGTCGAGCGTCTCGCTGAACTGTGCCAGCACCACAATATCGTCCTCGTCCAACCCTCCAGCTACCGCGTGTTCGACGGTTCGCGGGCGACGGCTTACAGCGAAAAAGACGAGCCCGTGCCGCTGGGTTCCCGTGGTCAGGCCTTGTGGCGCATCGAGCAAAGCGTGCGCGCCACCTGCCCGCAACATGTGCTGCTGCGTTTCGGCTGGCTGCTCGACGACAGCGCCGAAGGCGTGCTCGGGCGCTTTCTCAGCCGCGCCGAATCTCCCGGTGAATTGCTGCTGGCAGACGACCGTCGTGGCAATCCGACCCCGGTCGATGACGCCGCAAGGGTCATCATTTCGGTGCTCAAACAGCTCGATTGCGCCGCGCCGCTGTGGGGCACTTACCACTACGCCGGGCACGAAGCGACCACGCCACTGGCGTTCGGTCAGGCCGTGTTGACCGAAGCCCGTCTGCTGCGTCCGCTGGCAATCGAAACGCCGACCGCCCAGGCCCACGCCGCACGTCCGGACGCCAGCGAAGAGCCGCAGAACGCCGTGCTCGCCTGCAAGAAAATTCTCCACACTTTCGGTATCAAGCCACGCGCCTGGCGTGCTGGTTTGCCCAACCTACTGGACCGCTACTACCGCCATGTCTGATGCTCCTGTCCTCATCACCGGCGGCGCCGGTTTCATCGGTTCGCACCTGACCAACGCGCTGCTCGCCAAGGGCTACGCCGTACGCATTCTCGACGATCTCTCCACTGGTAAACGCGCCAACTTGCCGCTGGACAACCCCCGTGTCGAGTTGATCGAAGGTGATGTCGCCGATGCCGCGCTGGTGGCCCGGGCGGCGGTGGGTTGTCAGGCCGTGGCGCACCTGGCTGCCGTCGCGTCGGTGCAGGCCTCGGTGGACGATCCGGTGAAGACGCACCAGAGCAATTTCATCGGCACGCTGAATGTCTGTGAAGCGATGCGTCAGGCCGGCATCAAGCGCGTAGTATTTGCTTCAAGCGCTGCGGTTTACGGCAACAACGGTGAGGGCGAGGCCATCACCGAAGACACGCCCAAAGCGCCGCTGACCCCCTACGCGTCGGACAAACTGGCCGGTGAGCACTACTTCGATTTCTATCGCCGCCAGCACGGTTTCGAGCCTGTCGTGTTCCGCTTCTTCAACATCTTCGGCCCGCGTCAGGACCCTTCTTCGCCGTACTCGGGCGTGATCAGCATCTTCGCGGAGCGGGCGGTAAACGGCCTGCCGATTGCGGTCTTCGGCGACGGCGAGCAGACCCGGGACTTCTTCTACGTCGAGGACCTGGTTGACCTCGTGGTGCAGGGCATCGAGATGCCGACGGTGGCAGAGGGCGCAGTCAATGTCGGGCTGAACGCGACGACTTCGCTGAATGAGCTGCTGGGCGCCCTTGCCGAGGTGGTGGGAGATCTGCCGCCGGTGAGCTACTTGCCCGCACGCTCGGGTGACATCAAGCATTCACGTGCCAGCAATCAGCGTCTGCTTGAGCGCTTTAAGGTGCCCGAGCCGACGCCGCTGAAAGTCGGGCTGGCGCGGCTGCTGGGGCGCTGAAACCTGCGCAGCAAAAAGGCACCGAGGAGGTGCCTTTTTTGTGCCTGCTGGTTCGGGCGCAAGCGCTTCGAACTTCAAGCGCTTAGAACTTGTAGCCCACGCCGACCATGTACACCCACGGATCGACGTCCACGTTCACTTTGGTTCGGCCGACGCCCAGCGCCGACGGACCGTCGAGCGTGGCTTGGGTGTCGATGTCCACGTACCAGACGGCGGCGTTGAGCATGATCTTGTCCGTCAGCATGTAGTCCGCGCCGATCTGACCGGCCCAGCCCCACGAATTCTTGATGTGCAGGTTGTTCATGCCCTGGCCTTTGCGTTCGCTGCTCAGGTTTTCGTCGTAGAACCAGGTGTAGTTCACGCCGACACCGGCATAGGGCTGGAATTTCGACGTCGCGTCCATCGGGTAGTACTGCAGCGACAGGGTTGGCGGCAGCTGTTTCACGTCCGCCAGCTTGCCATCCAGACCCGGGCCCAGGCCTTTAACCGCGACGGTGTGCTGGAAGGGCGTTGCCGCCAGCAACTCAAGGCCCACGTGATCGGTGAGCATGTAGGCGAAGGCCAGCCCCAGTTGGGTGTCGCTGTCCAGCGTCGCTTTGGTACCCGGGACTTTGGTGCCGTCCAGCTTCAGGTTTCCGCTTTCTTCGTTGGGCGCCGTCGTGGCAGCACCGGCGCGAATGATGAAGTCACCGGCCTGGTGAGCGTGAGCGGCGAGGGGGACACCGAGTGCAAGCGCGAGCAAGGGCACGCTGAGCAGGGACTTGTGCATGGGGGCTCCGTAAGGGCATAAAAAGAGATGCCGTATGTTACGAAGCGTCTAGCTCGCGGTTTTTGACCTGGCTCAATGAAACGTTAATTAGGACGGCCAATGGTAGTCAGGCCGGCTTACTTCTTGTCGTTCTGTGGCAGATCCTCGGTCGTCCTGGCGTCGCGCTGTCGTGCAGCATACACAGCCTCTGTGGGAGTGAGCTTGCTCACGAAGACGGTGATTCAGGCGCTAAAGATGCAGCGGTTGTCTTGTCCCTTTCGCGAGCAAGCTCGCTCCCACGAGGACTGCGTGTTTCCGGTAATACGCCGTCTGCTAACGACCCTCACTGCTCATCTGGCATTTCGTACACCAGAATCTTGTCCGCTTCCATCTGGTAACCCGCGTCGGCCAGTTCGGTGGTCGAGGATTTGACCTGCATCGGGCCTTCGATCCAGTAGGGCTGGTACAGCTCGTCCACCTTGACGCCCAGTTCGCTGGTCACGTGGACGATCTGATTCGGCGGCGGTGGAGGCACATGAATGCAGGCGCCGAAATACGGGACCAACAGAAACTCCGTCACCCGGCCTTCCTCGCTGACTTCCAGCGGCACGATGTAACCCGGCAGACGCACTCGCTCGCCGTCCAGCGACTTGACCACCGGCGCATGGGGCGCCAGTTGATGGGCGGCCGGCGCGGACTCGACGGACAGGGTGTCTGCCATGCTCGACAGGTTATGGATCGGCGCGGTGATCAGCTTCACCGGTGGCGCGTCGGGCGGGATCATTTCCTGCCACGTCAGCACGCGCAGGTCCTGGGCCCACAACGGCGTAGCGACAATCATCAAACACAGCAGCCAACCCATCCGCATCACAACGACCTCATAAACGAATCGACAGCCCGTCTGCCAACGACTGGCGATAGGCACGCCACGCGGGAACGGTGCCCATCAACACCGCAGCGCCGAGAATGCCTGCCAGCAGCGTCCACTCGTATGTGCTTGGCAGGGACAGCGGCAGGTACAAACCGTAATTGGCCTGCACGTAACCCTGCGCGGAGGCAATGCCGATGTAAAGCAGCGCCAGTCCGCAAACCGATCCTCCCAGCGCCAGGGCAAACGCTTCCAGCACCAGCAGACTGGCGATGTGCCAAGGGCGTGCGCCCACCGAGCGCAGAATAGCCATTTCCCGACGCCGTTCGTTGAGGCTGGTGAGAATCGCCGTGAGCATGCCGATCAACCCGGTCAGCACGACGAACAACGAGATCACGAACAGCGCTTTTTCCGCCGTGCCCATCAGGCTCCACAGCTCCTGCAACGCCACCCCCGGCAGAATCGCCAGCATCGGCTCACCGCGGAATTCGTTGATGTCCCGTTGCACGGCGAAGGTCGCGATCTTGCTGTTCAGCCCGAGCATGAAGGCGGTGATGGCAGTGGGCGTGAGGTCCATGTTGCGGGCCTGATCGGCACTGATACGCCCGGCGCCCTGGGCGGGCACGCCGTTGTGCCAGTCGATGTGAATCGCTTCCATGCCGCCCAGGCTGATGTGGAGCGTGCGGTCCACCGGCGTGCCGGTGCGCTTGAGAATGCCGACCACCGTGAACGGCTTGTCGTCATGCTTGACCAGGCTCACCGTCGCAACGCCGTGGGCCAGCACCAGTTTGTCGCCGAGTTTGTAATGCAGCGCGTCGGCCACTTCCGCGCCGAGCACGACTTCAAACGGGTCGGTGGCGAACGGCCGACCGTCGGCCAGCTCCAGGTGCTGCTGACGGCCGTACTGGTAATGCTCGAAATACGATTCGTTGGTGCCCATCACGCGATAGCCTCGATGGCTGTCGCCGAGGGAAATCGGGATCGCCCACTTCACCTGCTTGCTGTTGGCGAAGTGCTCGAAACTGTCCCAGCGAATGTTGTTGGTGGCGTTGCCGATGCGGAACACCGAGTACAGCAGCAGGTTGACCGACCCCGAGCGTGCGCCGACGATCAGGTCCGTGCCGCTGATGGTGCTGGCAAAACTGGCGCGTGCTTCGGTGCGCACCCGTTCGACCGCCAGCAGCAGGCAGACGGAGAGGGCGATGGCGAACGCGGTGAGGAAGGCAGTGAAGCAGCGGTTGGCGAGGCTGGCCAGCGCCAGGCGAAGAAGATACATCTCAAACCTCTGAAGCGATGGCGGCGCGATTGAGTTCGGCCAGCGACAGGTTGCGGTCGAACAGCGGCGCCAGGCTCTGATCGTGGCTGACGAACAGCAGGCTGGCGCCGGCCTCGCGGCATTCGGCGAACAGCAACTGAATGAACGCTTCGCGGGCGTCGGCATCCAGCGCCGAGGTGGGTTCGTCAGCGATCACCAGCTCCGGCTGGCCGATCAGGGCGCGAGCGGCAGCAACCCGTTGCTGCTGACCGATGGACAGCGAATCGGCGCGGCGGCTGAGCATTTCGGGGTCTTTCAAACCCAAGTGAGCGAGCAAGGTTTCGGCCGCTATGTCGACGCTGCCGTGGCGTTGGGTCGCCCGCTGCGTGCGTAGTTTGGAAAAGCGGCACGGCAGCTCGACGTTCTCACGCACCGACAAAAACGGCAGCAAATTGAATTGCTGAAAGATGTAGCCGGTGTGGTCGACACGAAACCTGTCCCGGGCGCCGGCCGAGAGCTGTGTCAGTTCTTGGCCGAGCAGGCGAACGCTGCCGCGGCTGGGGCGCTGCACACCGCCCAGCAGACCGAGCAGCGTGGTTTTGCCACTGCCGCTGGGGCCTTTGAGAAACAGGGTTTCGCCGGCATCGAGGCGAAACGCCGGAATGTCCAGCAGCTGCGGATGCCCCGGCCAGCTGAAGCCGAGTTCGGACAATTCAATGAGCGCTTGAGTCATGGCCACACGTGCGTTTGAAAAGTGATCGACCGGGAAGCCCGGTCGCTGATGGAGTGGCGTTGGTTAAAACTTGACCACCGGATTGCTCGGACGCACTTCAGCGCCCATCTGGCGTTTCGGTGTCACCAGCTGCACCTGAATGGTCTGGGTGGCCGGGAAGCTTTTGAACAGCTGGGTCAGATCGAGCTTGTTGAGCACGTTCGGCGCGCTGCAGGTGAACTGATAGTGGCCGTGAATTTCGCTGTGCTCGTGTTCAGCCGCGTCGCCCTCGGCGTGGTCGTGATCGTCGTCATCCTTGTCGCCGAACAGCGTGCTTTCCACCCGCTGTTTGGTCGCGGTGCATCCGGCTGCTTCCGGGAGACTGAACAGGGCATGGGGTTTGAGCAGGGTTTCCTTGGCCAGAGCAAGCGTCATCTTGTCTGCGTCCGTGGTTGCCGGGTGCTCGAAGCCGACGATGTTCATCGCTGGCGTGTCGAGTTCCAGTTCCAGGGTGCGACCGTCCAGCGCCATGTCCAGCCGCGCGACACCATGCACATGCGCGCCGAGACTGCCGTGCTCATGATCGTGGTCATGTTCATCAGCCGCTTGAGCAGCAGCGAGGGGCAGCAAGGCGAAGGGCAGGGCGAGTAGCAAACGACGCATGGGGAAGCTCCGGGGGCGAGTCTGAAATTTGTTATGTGATCTTATAACAATGCGTCGCGCTGTTTCTTAACTTTTTCAATCAGCCTTGTGGGAGGGTGAGCTTTCAGGGATCACGTGCAGGTCGACAATTCCTGTGGGACCATGCCGGTCCGCCCTATCAGAGGACATACCCCATGCTGCGAATCCGTGGAACCGTCGGCGATCTGCCGGTGGATCTGACTTTGGAAATGGACGACGCCGACTGGGCACGGCTGGGTATTCAGCCAGGCGCGCAGGTGCAGGCAACGTCGGCGCCGGTTGATACGTCCGTCAAGCCTGCGGCCAGTCGCAACGATGCTGTCTGGGATATCGCTCAAGAGCTGTTGCGCAAAGCGGGCCATCTGACCGGGCCGGATCTGCTCGGTCAGCTGGAAGGTTTGTCGGGTAGCACCGCTGCGGGCAAACGCCTGATGGTGCGGATGCGCCACAGCGCCAACGTGAAAGTGGAAAGCCAGGGCGACACGCCGGTGTATCACTGGGTTGAGTGATACACACAACCGTTTTTGGACCCGTGTAGGACCGGCTTTAGCCGGGAATGCTTCAGCCGTCACACCACAAAATTGAGGGTGCTGGTGCGGGCCTCTTCCCGGCTAAAGCCGGTCCCACAAGTAGACCGCGTACATTCCTTGGGACTGGCTCGGTCCATTAAAAGACCGGCTTCAGCAGGGAAGGCTAGTAGAGCGCCGCAAACAGCCGACGACGGTAGGTCGTGACCAGCGGGTGATCATTCCCCAGCAAGTCAAACACCTGCAGCAGCGTCTTGTGCGGCTGGCCTTCGTTGTAGCTGCGGTTGCGGATGAACAGCTTGAGCAGTCCTTCCAGCGCGGCTTCGTATTGCTGACGGGACAATTGCTGGATAGCCAGTTGGTGCGCGGCTTCGTCGTCCTGCGGGTTCTGCGCCAGGCGCGACTTCAGCTCGGCGACGTCAGGCAACGCGGCGGCTTCACCCAGGAACGTCAATTGCGCCTTCGCCCCTGCCAGCGCGGCTTTGTGCTCATCGCTCTTCACCGCGTCCAGCACCGTGCGGGCTTCTGTCAGCTCGCCCCGTTCGGCCAGGCAGCGCGCATACAGAATCAGCGCGGCAGCGTTTGTGTTGTCCTCGGCGAGGATGGTCTGCAGAACCGCTTCTGCTTCGGCGAAATGGCTCTCGGCGAACATCGCCTGCGCGGTTTTCAGCGGGTCGGCGGCGGCCGGCGGTGGCATTTGCACATGGGGCTCAAGCAGTGCGCGGATTTGCGATTCAGGCTGGGCGCCGGAGAACCCATCCACCGGCTGGCCGTCCTTGAACAGCACCACGGTGGGCAGGCTGCGAATGCCGAAGCGCGCCACGATGTCCTGTTCAGCGTCGCAGTCGACCTTTGCCAGCAGCAACTCGCCCTGATAACTCTCGGCAATCTGCTGCAGCAGCGGCATCAGCACCTTGCACGGCGCACACCACTCGGCCCAGAAATCCACCAGCACGGGTTTGTGAAAGGAGTTCTCGATAACCATCTGATCGAAAGTGGCGGTGGTCGCATCGAAGATGTACGGCGTGTCCTGGCTCATCGCGGGTCTCGAAAAAAGGCTTGATGGCGCGAACTATAAAGCGCTGGGGGGATTGTCGGAAGCGGGGTTGATGCCTGGCGCTAAATTGCAGGCGCGAAGCGAGTCATGACCTGACCGCATGATAAAGACTCACCCTGCGAAACTCCCACGGCTCGGCCAGATCGGGCAGCGTCAGCGCCTCCAGAATCCCCAGTCTTTTATAAAGAGGATGCTGGAAATCCCGCACCCGGGAATCGGCCACCAACGCCTCTTCTCCGCGACTGAGAAACTGATCCAGCAGCGGCAGGTTGGCGCGGTCGTACAGCACGTCGGCCACCAGGATCAGGTCGAAACGATCCTCCTCGGCGAAGAAGTCGCCCGAATACTGAAGCGTCACGCCGTTCAGCTCAGCGTTGGCTCGGCAGGCCCCGATCGCCAGCGGATCGAGATCACAGGCGACGACTTCGAGCGCCCCGGCCTTCATCGCCGCGACGCCTGCGACACCCGAGCCCGCGCCGAAATCCAGCACGCGCTTGCCCGCGACCCACTGCGGCTGCTCGGCGAGAAAGCGCGCCAGCGCCAAGCCACTGGCCCAGCAGAAACTCCAGTAGGGCGGGTCTTCAAGAATGCGCCGGGTTTCTTCGGGGCTGAACGCGCGATCCATATTGTTTGCGTCGATCAGCCACAGCTTCAGGTCCGTCCCCGGCAGCGCTTCGGCAACCAGTTGCGCATCACCCAACAGTTCGCCCAATGCGGCTTGCAGGTGAAACGGCGCGGTCACGGCGCGGGAGCGAATTGCAGCTGACCCAGCGCCTGAGTGGTGGGCTGGGTGATTAGCACGGACGGCAGATGCAGAATCAGCTGCCCCGACTTGCTGGCGCGGCCGCGCAGTTCAACGCGCGCGCCCACCGGAAAGGCCTCAGGATTGAAGCGCAGCTGGAACGGCAGCGACTGGTTGTTACCCATCAGTTTGGTACTGGTCAGCAGCTTCTGCGGGCGATTGCGATCGTCGATGACCAGCAGCGCCAGTTCGACTTCTGCGCCGGCCGGCACGCCCAGCAACTGGCCGCTCAATTCGCGCTGGAACGGCTGCAACGGACCTTGCCCTTCCGGCAGCGTAATGGCGTTGGGCGCAGGTTTGGCGGGTGCCGCAGGTTTCGGCGCTTCGGCCGTGCTGCAGGCAGCGAGCAGGCCCACAAGGCTGATTACAGCAAGCGTACGTAGCGTCATGAACAGCTCCAGACAAAGCAGAATGCGGGCGAGATACGCACGGGATGGCGCAGTATCGCTGAGTGCGACAGGTTTCACCGCACTGAATGCGCGTCTATATACCTTAAAGCCCCGGACTTGTCTTGCCAGCGAGATGCGCTACCATGGCCCTCCCTTTTTTTGTTGCCTGCCACCATGCACTGTCCCTTTTGCGGTGCCAACGACACCAAAGTCATTGACTCGCGCCTCGTTGCTGAAGGCGATCAGGTTCGCCGCCGCCGCGAATGCGTCGCCTGCGAAGAACGCTTCACCACATTCGAAACCGCTGAACTGGTTCTGCCCCGGCTGATCAAGCAGGACGGCAGCCGTCAGCCCTTCGACGAAGAGAAGCTGCGCGCCGGCATGCAGCGCGCGCTGGAGAAGCGCCCGGTCAGCGTCGAGCGTCTCGAAGCGGCCCTGGCCCATATCAAAAGCAAACTGCGTGCGACCGGCGAGCGCGAGGTCAAATCGCTGATCGTTGGAGAGCTGGTCATGGGCGAATTGCAGAAGCTCGACGAAGTGGCCTACATCCGCTTTGCTTCTGTTTATCGGCGGTTTCAGGACCTCAACGAATTCCGCGAAGAAATCGACCGACTGGCCCGCGAGCCGGCTAAAGAGTGAGCATGACCTCGACAGAGCAAGGCGTGCTCGACGCAGCCTACATGGCGCGGGCGCTGGAACTGGCGCGCAAGGGCGTCTACTCGACGCATCCCAACCCGCGTGTTGGCTGCGTGATCGTGCGTGATGGCGCAATTGTTGGCGAAGGCTGGCACGTCCGCGCCGGCGAGCCCCACGCTGAAGTGCATGCGCTGCGCGAGGCGGGCGACAAGGCGAAGGGCGCCACCGCTTACGTCACCCTCGAACCCTGCAGTCATCATGGCCGCACCCCGCCGTGCGCCGACGCGCTGGTCAACGCCGGTGTGGCGCGTGTGGTCGCCGCCATGCAAGACCCCAATCCCGACGTCGCCGGCCGTGGCCTGTTGCGCCTGATGAACGCGGGCATTGCGGTGCAGAGCGGCGTGCTCGAAAGCGAAGCGCGGGCGCTGAACAAAGGGTTTCTCAAGCGCATGGAACACGGCCTGCCCTACGTGCGGGTCAAGCTGGCGATGAGCCTCGACGGACGCACGGCCATGGCCAGCGGCGAAAGCCAGTGGATCACCGGCCCTGAAGCGCGATCTGCCGTGCAGCGCCTGCGTGCGCAGTCGAGCGTGGTGCTGACCGGCGCCGATACCGTGCTCGCCGACAACGCGCGGCTCACCGTGCGCCCTGACGAGTTGGGCCTGAACGCCGAACTCTGCGCCTTGGCCGCGACCCGACCGCCGTTGCGCGTGTTGATCGACGGGCGTTTGCGGGTGCCCCTCGATGCGCCGTTCTTTACAACGGGCAACGCGCTGGTGGTGACCTGCGCCGCTGCATCGGCCCGCGAGCGCTACCACGACGAAGGGCACGAACTGCTGGCACTGCCCAGCAGCGGCGGGCATGTCGACCTGCGCAAGTTGCTGGTTGAACTGGCGGCCCGGGGCGTGAATGACGTGCTGGTCGAAGCCGGTCCCAAACTGGCCGGCGCGTTTACCCGGCTGGGCCTGGTGGATGAATTTCAGATCTTCGTGGCGGGCAAGTTCATGGGCTCGTCGGCGCGACCGTTGCTAGACCTGCCGCTGGCGCAGATGAGCGAGGCGCTCGAACTCAAGATCGTCGAAATGCGCGCGGTCGGCAATGACTGGCGAGTCATTGCAATACCCGCGTCGCACCCCGGCGTATAATTCCGGCTTCCGCGCTCAGCGCTGGCCCTGTTTTCCAGGAGCACCCATGTTTACCGGCATCATCGAATCCATCGGCAGCATCCGCGCCATCACTCCGAAAGGCGGCGACGTCCGCGTTTACGTAGAGACCGGCAAGCTCGACCTTTCCGACGTCAAACTGGGCGACAGCATCGCGGTCAACGGCGTCTGCCTGACCGCCGTTGAATTGCCAGGCGACGGCTTCTGGGCTGACGTCAGCCGCGAAACCCTGAACGTCACTGCCTTCGTCGATCTGAAAACCGGCAGCCGGGTCAATCTGGAAAAAGCCCTGACCCCGACCACCCGCCTGGGCGGCCATCTGGTCAGCGGCCACGTCGACGGCGTCGGCGAAGTACTGTCCCGAGAAGAAAACGCCCGTGCGATCCAGTTCCGCATGCGCGCCCCTCGCGAGCTGGCCAAGTACATCTCCCACAAGGGCTCGATCACCGTCGACGGCACCAGCCTGACCGTAAACGCCGTCAACGGCGCTGAGTTCGAGCTGACCATCGTGCCGCACACGCTCGCCGAAACCATCATGGGCGACTACCGCCCGGGCCGTAAGATCAACCTGGAAGTCGACCTGCTGGCGCGTTACCTCGAGCGTTTGCTGCTCGGTGACAAAGCGGCCGATCCGACACCAGCCCAGGGCGGCAACATCAGCGAAAGCTTTCTGGCCGCCAACGGCTACCTCAAATCCTGAATCGAAGGGGGTGCCGCGTGGCGCTCAACAGCATCGAAGAACTGGTTGAAGACATTCGCCAAGGCAAGATGGTCATCCTCATGGATGACGAAGACCGCGAGAACGAAGGCGATCTGATCATGGCCTCCGAGTGCGTCAAGGCCGAGCACATCAACTTCATGGCGCGTTACGCCCGTGGCCTGATCTGCATGCCGATGACCCGCGAGCGCTGCGAGACCCTGAAACTGCCCCTGATGGCGCCGCGCAATGGCTCGGGCTTCGGCACCAAGTTCACCGTGTCCATTGAAGCCGCCGAGGGTGTGACCACCGGGATTTCCGCCGCCGACCGCGCGCGCACCGTTCAGGCGGCTGCTGCCAAGGATGCCAAGGCCGAAGACATCGTCAGCCCGGGCCACATCTTCCCGCTGATGGCCCAGGCCGGCGGCACGTTGTCCCGCGCAGGCCACACGGAAGCGGCATGCGACTTGGCGCGCATGGCCGGTTTCGAGCCGACCGGCGTGATCTGCGAAGTCATGAACGACGACGGCACCATGTCCCGTCGTACTGAACTGGAAGCTTTCGCGGCCGAGCACAACATCAAGATCGGTACCATTGCCGACCTGATCCATTACCGGATGATCCACGAACGTACCGTTCAGCGGATCGCCGAGCAGCCTCTCGACAGCGAACTGGGCCATTTCAATCTGGTGACCTACCGCGATTCCGTCGAAGGTGACGTGCACCTGGCGCTGACGCTGGGCAAGATCTGCGCGGAAGAAGCCACACTGGTTCGGGTGCATAACATGGACCCGCTGCGCGACCTGTTGATGGTCAAGCAGCCCGGCCGCTGGAGCCTGCGCGCTGCCATGAAGACCGTGGCCGAGGCCGGCAGCGGCGTCGTGCTGCTGCTCGGTCACCCCCTCGATGGCGACACGGTTCTGGCCCATGTGCGTGAAACCGCTGGCGGCACGCCGATCAAGACGCCGACCACTTACAGTACGGTCGGTGCCGGTTCGCAGATCCTTCGTGACCTCGGCGTGCGCAAAATGCGCCTGATGAGTTCGCCAATGAAGTTCAATGCGATATCCGGTTTCGATCTGGAAGTTGTAGAATACGTGCCCTCCGAATAATGGCCGGCAGGTGACAGGCCCCGACAGCGTTCAGCCGTGGGTGGTTCTGGTCCCTGCAGTCGTCCATTCGTGGCCTAAAATCCCTGAAAGCGCGCGCCCGATGCGCGCTTTCATGCTCTTTAATACGAGAACACGAGACTCAGCCGAATGACCCTGAAGACCATCGAAGGTACCTTCATCGCCCCCCAAGGTCGCTATGCCCTGGTGGTTGGCCGCTTCAACAGCTTCGTCGTCGAAAGCCTGGTGAGCGGTGCCGTTGATGCCCTGGTTCGCCATGGCGTGAGCGAAAGCGACATCACCATCATCCGCGCACCGGGCGCGTTCGAAATCCCGCTGGTCGTGCAGAAGGTCGCTCAACGCAGCGAATTCGCCGCCATCATCGCCCTCGGCGCCGTCATTCGTGGCGGCACCCCGCACTTCGAATACGTCGCTGGCGAATGCACCAAGGGCCTGTCCCAGGTGTCCATGGAGTTCGGCGTACCGGTCGCGTTCGGCGTCCTGACTGTCGATTCCATCGAGCAGGCGATCGAGCGTTCCGGCACCAAGGCCGGCAACAAAGGCGCTGAAGCTGCCTTGTCAGCCATCGAGATGGTCAGCCTGTTGGCGCAGTTGGAGGCCAAGTGATTAACGACGAAAGCGATCAGTTCAACCCGCGTGATCCACGTGCGGCAGACGCTGGCAAGCCATCGAAAAGCGAAAAGCGCCGTGCGGCTCGCCAGATGGCGATGCAGGCCCTTTACCAGCGCCACATGGCTGGCCAGTCGCTGAACGAAATCGAAGCACAATTCCGCGTCGACAACGACTTCACCTCCGTCGATGCCGCTTACTTCCACGACATCCTCCACGGTGTTCCGGGCAATCAGGACAAGATCGACGCAGCGCTGGCGCCATGTCTGGACCTGACCATCGACGAGCTGGACCCGGTTGAGCTGGCGGTTCTGCGTCTGTCGACCTGGGAGCTGCTGGAGCGCATCGACGTGCCGTACCGTGTGGTCATCAACGAAGGTATCGAGCTGGCGAAAGTCTACGGTTCGACCGACGGCCACAAGTTCGTCAACGGCGTGCTCGACAAGCTGGCTCCGCGTCTGCGCGAAGTCGAAGTGAAGGCGCACAAGCGCTGAGGCTTCTGGGTTTCTCCAGAACCTGAGCGTCTCCGCCATGGGCGAGTTCGAGCTGATCCGCAATTACTTTGCCGCTGCGCCCTGCGCGCAGCCCGGCGAAGGCGTTGCCTTGGGGATCGGCGACGACTGCGCCCTGTTGTCGGTGGCCGCTGGCGAGCAACTCGCCGTCTCCACTGACACGCTGGTCGCCGGGGTGCATTTCCCCGACGTCTGCGCTCCTTTCCTGCTCGGCCAGCGCGCTCTCGGCGTGTCGGCCAGCGACCTGGCTGCCATGGGCGCCAGTCCTCTCGCTTTTACCCTTGCTCTGACCCTGCCGCAGGTTTCCGCCGACTGGCTGGAAGCGTTCGCCCGTGGTTTGAACGCCATGGCCCAAAGCTGCGGCCTGCGTCTGATCGGTGGCGACACGACGCGCGGGCCGTTCAGCCTGACCGTCACCGTATTCGGCACCGTTCCCACCGGGCAGGCCTTGACCCGAAGCGGTGCACGGCCCGGCGATTTGTTGTGCGTGGGCGGTCCGCTGGGCGACGGGGCCGGAGCGCTGCCGTTGGTGTTGAACCAGCGCAGCACCGAGGCGTCTACCACTCAGGCCTTGCTGGCGCGTTACTGGTCGCCGCAGCCGCAGTTCGAGCTGGGCATCGCGTTGCGCGGCAAGGCCAGCGCGGCGCTGGACATCTCTGACGGACTGCTCGCCGACTGCGGACATATCGCCACCGCCTCGGGCGTGCGCTTGCTCGTTGAGCGCGAAAAAGTGCCGATGTCTGACGCGCTGCTGAGTTTTTTCGGGCCTGATGCGGCGTTGAATGCGGCGCTTGCCGGGGGCGATGACTACAGACTGGCCTTCACCTTGCCGCCATCATGGCTGGCTGAACTGCAGGCCGCCGGCTTGCCTGTTTTCGTTCTGGGTCGGGTGGTCGAAGGCCACGGCGTGGCGCTGATCGACGCACTTGGGCAGGACGTCACCCCGTTGATTCGGGGCTATCAACATTTTCAGGAGACACGGTGACAGATCATCCTAATCAGGTCCCGGCGGAGAACGTTCCTCCGTCCGTTTGGACCAATCCGTGGCATTTCCTGGCCTTCGGTTTCGGCTCCGGCACATTGCCCAAAGCGCCCGGCACCTGGGGTTCGATGGTTGCCGTGCCGTTTATCCCGCTGTGGCAAATGCTGCCGGACTGGGGCTACTGGCTGGTGCTCGGCCTGACGATACTGTTCGGCTTCTGGCTGTGCGGCAAGGTGGCGGACGACCTGCGCGTTCACGACCATGAAGGCATCGTCTGGGACGAGATGGTCGGGATGTGGATTACTTTGTGGCTGGTACCCGAAGGCTGGGGCTGGCTGCTGGTGGGTTTCCTGGTATTCCGCTTTTTCGACATTCTCAAGCCCTGGCCCATTCACTGGATCGACAAGCATGTGCACGGCGGCGTCGGCATCATGCTCGATGATGTCTTGGCCGGTGTTTTCGCATGGCTGGCAATGCAAGGGCTGGTCTGGCTGTGGGCCGTGATGTAGGGGCTACGCTCATGAGGCGTTCAGGGGTGGGATGGCTGCTCGCTGTGTGGTTGCTGATGACAAGTGTCTGGGCGACTGCCGATGCGGCAACCCCTGCGCCGATGTCTGACAAGCCTACTGACATCCAGCTGGTCAGCGAGCACTGGATTGGTTACACCGAAACCGACGGCACGGGGCTGGGTTGGGATTTGATGCATGAGATCTTCGAGCCGGCCGGCGTCAAGGTCGAGCAGCGCATCGAGCCGTACACCCGCGCGGTCGGGCTGGTGCAGCGGGGCGAGGCCGACGCGTGGATTGCCGCCTACAAGGATGAGGTCGAGGGCACGCTCTACTCGAAGTGGAACTACGACACCGACGAGATTTACACGCTGGGTCTGGCCTCCAAGCCGCTTCCTTCTCTGCAGACGCTGGGCAAATACCGCTTGGCCTGGGTGCGTGGCTACGAGTATCAGCACTATCTGCCCAACGTGACGCACTTCAACGAGGTCGCCCGGCGCGATCACATTCTGCCGATGCTCGAATACGGGCGCGCGGATCTGTATATCGATGCCAAACCGGAAATGGACTTCGTCCTCGCCCAAAGCGACGATCCTCAGCGTTATCGGCTGACCTATCTCACGTCCATTCCTTTGTACCTGAGCTTTGCGGATACCCCGCGAGGGCACGCGCTGCGCGATCTGTTTGACGTACGGATGGGCGAACTTGTGCACAGCGGCAAGCTGCGGCCGATCTTTGCACGCTGGAAGCATGCGTATCCGTTCGACACAGACGGTCGTCAATCCGGTAATGACGCTGCCCACTGATCAAACTTGTTGATCTGATTGGCCGACAATTCAGCCTAAGCGTCTGCAGGAACCTGCTGTTACAATGTTGCGAATTTCCAGCCCTCATACTGATCAGGAGCACCCGGTGCCCGTCGTATTTGTCGCGGCTTCCAAGCTGCCTACCCCTTTTGCCACTTTCAAGATGAACGGCTTTCTCGAGCAGGAAAACGGTCGCGAGCATGTCGTGCTGACCCTCGGCGATGTGTCAGACGGGGCCCCGGTACTCGGCCGTGTGCATTCCGAATGCCTGACCGGTGATGCGCTGTTCAGTCAGCGCTGCGACTGCGGTTCCCAGCTCGAGGCGGCGTTGCGCGCCATCGCCGCCGAAGGCCGCGGCGTGCTGTTGTACCTGCGCCAGGAAGGCCGCGGCATAGGCTTGATGAACAAGATCCGCGCGTATGAATTGCAGGACGGCGGTGCCGACACCGTTGAAGCGAACGAGCGCCTGGGCTTCGCCGCTGACCAGCGCGATTACGGCATTTGCCTGCCGATGCTGGAGCATCTGGGCATCCAGTCCCTGCGTCTGATGACCAATAATCCGCGCAAGGTCAAAGCGCTGACCGACATGGGCATCACCGTCGCCGAGCGTGTGCCGCTGCACACCGGCCACAATCCGCACAACAAGCTCTATCTGGCGACCAAGGCCGGCAAGCTGGGCCACATGATGGGCAACGAGCATCAAAGCGAAGTCGATCCGGCGTGATGCTTTGCAGTCTGCGCCGTCGTCTGGCGCAGGCTGGACGCGCTTGATGCGCCGCTGGGTTGCCTTTCTCCTGTTGCTGGTTGCTTTTCAGGCCGGCGCTGCGCAGCGGGTCGTTAGCCTCGCACCTTCTCTTACTGAAATTGTTATCGAACTGGATGCCGCCGATCTGTTGGTCGGTGTGCTCGACGGCGGTCCACGCCCGACAAAGGTGGCACGCCTGCCATCGGTGGGTCGCTACGGGCAGCTCGACATCGAGCGTTTGCTCAGTTTGCAGCCGGATCTTTTGCTGCTGTGGCCCGGCAGCGTCAGCGCGGCACAGCGCGACCAACTGAAGCGCCTGAACATTCCCGCCTACACCGCCGAGCCTCACACGCTGAAAGAACTGGCTGATCAGATCGAGCAGATGGGCGAACGCCTTGGCCTCGCCGATCGTGGACGACAAGTAGCGGGGGATTTCCGTCAGCGATTGGCCGGATTGCGTGAGCGTTATCGCCGCGATGTCCCGCTGAAGGTGTTCTACCAAGTGTGGGATCAGCCGCTTTACACCGTAGGCGGCGGCCAGATCATCAGCGATGCACTGACCGTCTGCGGCGCACGCAACGTGTTTGAAGACCTGACCCTGCCGGCGCCGCAGGTGAGTATCGAGTCAGTGCTGCAGCGAGATCCGGACGTGATTCTCGCCAGCGACGCTGCATTGTTGCCGGCATGGAAAAGCTGGTCGCAGTTGAAGGCCGTAAAAGCCGGTCGCCTGTTTGCCGTGCCCGATAAAGGCCTCGAACGAGCAAGCGGGCAGATGGTGGAAGCGGTGGCGAAGGTGTGCAGCGTAATAGCGCCAGAACGCTAGATCAGGCGGGCTGCAAATCTACAGCTCAGGCGTCCAGGTCACGCCAAACATCCACGTTCGACCCTCTTCGCGATAGCCGTGATTGCTGCCATCGAAGCTGTACAGCGTGCGGCTGTAGCGTTTGTCCAGGGCGTTATCCAGCTTGAACTCAAGCTTCACTTCGTCGCTGGCTTTCCAGCTGCTGCGCAACCCGAACAACGAATAGCCGCCGATGTGCTGGGTGTTGGCTTCATCGTTGTAGCTGTCGCTGACGGCCTGCCAACTGGCGCCGACACCGAGGCGATCGAACTGCCGATCAAGATCGAGGTTCAGGGTGCGGCGAGCGCGACGGTTGAGCGTGTGCCCAGTGTCACGGTCACGCGGGTCGATGACCGACGCGCCGAGCTTGCCGGTCCAGCCGAACAATTGCTGCTCAAGGGACGCTTCGACACCATTGATCCGTGCCGAGCCGATGTTCTGAGGGCGAAAGTCGCTGTCGAGGGCAATCGCGTCCTGCAGATCAGTGCGATACAGCGAGGCCTCAAGGCGGGCGGTTTCGCTCAGGCGACTGCGCCATTGCAGCTCGTAGCTTTTGGAGTGCTCGGGTTTGAGATTCGGGTTACTGAAGTCCGGGTAATACAGGTCATTGAATGTCGGCGCGCGGAAGCCTTCGCTGTAGGACAGCAGCACGTCGTTGGCGTCATTGAGTGGAACGGTGAGGGTGCCGCTCCAGGTGTTCTGGCTGCCGAACTGCTCGTTCTGATCGTGGCGCAGGCCCAGCTCGGTCGAGAAGTGCTCGCCTTTGAAACGATGCTGGATGAACGCCGCGCGGTTCCAGCGGCTTTCCTCGTCGAACGCCGTGCTGCTGTTGACGCGGTCTTCGTACCAGTCGGCTCCCAGCATCAGGCTGTTGCGGTCGTCCAGGGTCAGGTCGTTCTGCCAATTGAACGAGTCGCGGTAGGTGTTGAACACGTAGTGATCGTCGCTCAGCTTATCCAGCGTCTTTTCGCGGTTCTCGCTGTGGCCCAGCTCCAGACGGGTTTTCCAGGTCTGGTTGATGCGGGCGTCGACGTAGGTGCCGAGGCTGCTCAGGTCAAACTTGCTGTACTGCTGCTGACCCACGGTGTTGAACGTCACCGGGTCGAACAGACCGAACGGGTTGTCGAACTCGGTCTTGCCCCGATTATCCAGAGCGTTGAAGCCGACCTCCACGTCGTCGCTGAGCCAGTGGCTTAGGTTCAGGCTCAGGAATTTATTGCGGTAGGCGTCGTGATCGTCATCGCTGGCGAAGGACGGGCCGGTGCGGTCGATGCCTGCCGTTTCATCCAGGCTGGTGCTGAGGTTGAAATGCGTCTGTTGATCGCCGCCCGACACGCCGAGGCTCTGCTGCTGGGTGCCGCGATTGCCAAAACCCGTATGCAGGCGGGCCTGGAGGCCTTGCTCGGCGCCCCGTCGGGTGAAGATCTGGATCACGCCGCCAATGGCGTCAGCGCCGTAGATGACCGAGCGTGATCCGCGCAGCACTTCCACTCGCTCGATCTGCTCGACGTTGAGGTATTGCAGGTTACTGTCCGCCGACGTCGCATTGGCAATGCGCTGGCCATCGACCAACACCAGACTCTGCGCAGCCTTGGTCCCGCGAATGAAAATCCCCGGCAAACTGCCCCGGCCGCCGCTGGGCGCCACTTGCACGCCGGGCACGCGACTCAGCAGGTCAGTGACGCTACTCGGTTGCAGCCGCTCGATGTCGGCACGGGTGAATACGGTGCTCGCCGCAGTGCTGGCATCACGCTGCTCGACCTGGCGATTGGCGCTGATCACCACGCTGTCCAGCTTCAGGGCGCTTTCGCGATCAGGCTGATCGGCGAAGGCCTGGGTGGCGGGGATGAGGGAGAAAGCGAGGGCGAGGCGGGAAATCGTCATGTTCTATACAAGTATGCTGTCTGACACCCCTGGCCCCAGTGGGAGCGAGCTTGCTCGCGAATGCCGGGTTACAGGCGATGAAGATACGTTAAATGGGCAGACGTCTTCGTGAGCAAGCTCACTCCCACAGGATTCGCGTTTGTCAGCTGATTGCGGTGTACAAAAACAGCAGGACAGTCTCACGCCTCCGATCACCCGGACAATGCCATAGATGGACCTGCTGAAAAATTAACTGTGGGAGCGAGCTTGCTCGCGAATGCTGAGTGTCAGGCGATG
>NZ_JBTOQG010000014.1:0-82350 GCF_055283955.1 Pseudomonas sp. HP_12 | reverse complement strand
GTGGGCCGAGCGGCATGGATGCCGCGAGAGCCGCCCCCCGCCATGGATGGCGGATGGCGGCGGGCCCACGGAGCGAGACCGGAGTGAAGGAACCCTGAGGAACGAAGGGCCTAACCAGGAGCAAGCACCCTTGGTTACTTGGGGTGCTTTTCCAAGTAACTCGCCGAAGGCGAAACCGAGGCCGTTAGGCCGACGCTTCTGATCTTGATCTTAAAAAGAGCCGTCAGATAACGGCCAGGATCGCCTCGGTAACTGCCCCAATATTCCCTTTGTTCAACGCCGCCACACAAATCCGCCCGGTATCCAACGCATAAATCCCGAACTCGCTGCGCAGACGATGAACCTGCGCCGTCGTCAGACCCGAATACGAAAACATCCCCCGCTGCCGCGCGACAAAACTGAAATCCTGCCCCGCCGCATTATTCGCCAGACGCTGCGTCATCTCCTCACGCATCCCGCGAATCCGCAGGCGCATCTCGCCCAGCTCCTCCTCCCACTTGGCGCGCAACTCAGGGCTGCTCAACACCGCCGCCACAATCGATGCACCATGGGTCGGCGGGTTCGAATAGTTCGTGCGGATCACACGCTTCACCTGCGACAACACCCGCGCCGTCTCCTCCTTCGAATCCGTCACGATCGACAGCGCGCCGACCCGCTCGCCATACAGCGAAAACGACTTCGAAAACGAGCTGGAAGCAAAAAATGTCAGGCCGCTGTCGGCAAACAGACGCACCGCCGCCGCGTCCTCGTCGATCCCGTCACCGAAGCCCTGATACGCCATGTCCAGGAATGGCACATGACCCTTGGCCTTCAGCACCTCAAGGACCTTCTTCCAGTCTTCCAGGGTCAGGTCAACGCCGGTCGGGTTGTGGCAGCAGGCGTGCAGCACGACGATCGAGCCGGACGGCAGGTTCTGCAGATCTTCCAGCATCCCCGCGCGGTTCACGTCATGGGTAGCAGCGTCGTAGTAACGGTAGTTCTGCACCGGGAAACCGGCGGTTTCGAACAGCGCGCGGTGGTTCTCCCAGCTCGGGTCGCTGATCGCCACAACGGCGTCAGGGGACAGCTGCTTGAGGAAGTCAGCGCCAATCTTGAGAGCGCCCGTGCCGCCGACCGCCTGGACCGTCATTACCCGGCCCGAGGCCAGCAGCGGCGACTCGGCACCGAACAGCAGGGTTTGCACGGCCTTGTCGTAGGCAGCGATACCGTCAATCGGCAGGTAGCCGCGGGGCAGGTGTTGAGCCACCCGGTTTTCTTCCGCTTCGACAACGGCGCGCAGCAGCGGAATTTTCCCTTCTTCGTCGCTGTAGACGCCTACACCCAGATTCACCTTAGTCGTACGGGTATCGGCGTTGAATGCTTCGTTGAGGCCCAGGATTGGATCGCGTGGTGCCATTTCGACAGCGGAGAACAGGCTCATTGTGCGGAGGCTCTGAGTGGGGAGTGAATGGGTCGCGTCGCTCCAGCCGATTGCACTAGAGCGGTGCACAAACGGGGAGCAAGTATAAAGGGCCGCGCCAGTGCGGGCGACAGGGCGGGGCAGGTTTTTCCGGATATTTCGCGAAATTTTTCGACCGTTAGTCCAGTGCCGCGGACTAATCTGCGGAGGGTGGCTTGAAAGGTGGCGCAGTCGACTCCACCTGTAGTCCCATCACCTTCTTCTATGTACGTCTTTTCCGTGACGGGATCAGCCGTCCGTGCTCAATTGCGTTGCCGTCCAAAGGAACCTTATGTCCGAATTTCAGCTCGTTACCCGTTTTGAGCCGGCCGGCGATCAACCGGAGGCGATTCGTCAGTTGGTTGAAGGCATCGACGCCGGCCTGTCGCACCAGACCCTGCTCGGTGTAACCGGCTCGGGCAAGACCTTCAGCATCGCCAACGTCATTCAGCAAGTGCAGCGCCCGACCCTGGTGCTGGCGCCGAACAAGACCCTGGCCGCCCAGCTGTACGGCGAGTTCAAGGCGTTTTTCCCGAACAACTCGGTCGAATACTTCGTTTCCTACTACGACTACTACCAGCCGGAAGCCTACGTGCCGTCGTCGGACACCTTCATCGAGAAGGACGCGTCCATCAACGACCACATCGAGCAGATGCGCCTGTCCGCGACCAAAGCGTTGCTGGAGCGCAAGGACTCGATCATCGTCACCACGGTGTCGTGCATCTACGGTCTGGGCAGTCCGGAAACCTACCTGCGCATGGTTCTGCACGTGGATCGTGGCGACAAGCTCGATCAGCGCGCCTTGCTGCGCCGTCTGGCCGACCTGCAATACACCCGCAACGATATGGATTTTGCCCGGGCGACCTTCCGGGTGCGCGGCGACGTGATCGACGTCTTCCCGGCGGAATCGGACCTGGAAGCCATCCGCATCGAGCTGTTCGATGACGAGGTCGAGAGCCTCTCTGCCTTCGACCCGCTGACCGGCGAGGTCATTCGCAAACTGCCGCGCTTCACCTTCTACCCGAAGAGCCACTACGTGACCCCGCGGGAAACGCTGCTGGACGCGATGGAAGGCATCAAGGTGGAGCTGAACGAGCGTCTGGAATACCTGCGCGGCGCCAACAAACTGGTGGAAGCCCAGCGTCTGGAGCAGCGCACCCGTTTTGACCTGGAGATGATCCTCGAGCTGGGTTACTGCAACGGCATCGAAAACTACTCGCGCTACCTGTCCGGGCGTCCGTCCGGCGCGCCGCCGCCGACGCTGTACGATTACTTGCCGGCTGACGCGCTGCTGGTGATCGATGAGTCCCACGTCAGCGTGCCCCAAGTCGGCGCCATGTATAAGGGCGACCGCTCGCGTAAGGAAACGCTGGTGGAATACGGTTTCCGCCTGCCGTCGGCGCTGGACAACCGGCCGATGCGTTTTGACGAGTGGGAAAACGTCAGTCCGCAGACCATTTTTGTTTCCGCGACGCCCGGGCCTTACGAAGCCGAGCACGCGGGCCGTGTGGTCGAGCAGGTGGTGCGGCCGACCGGTCTGGTCGACCCGCAGATCGAAATCCGTCCGGCACTGACCCAGGTCGACGACTTGCTCTCCGAGATCCACAAGCGCGTGGCGATCGAGGAGCGGGTGCTGGTGACCACGCTGACCAAGCGTATGTCCGAAGACCTCACCGATTACCTGGCCGACCACGGCGTCCGCGTGCGTTACCTGCACTCGGACATCGATACGGTCGAGCGTGTGGAGATCATCCGCGACCTGCGTCTGGGCACCTTTGATGTGCTGGTGGGGATCAACCTGCTGCGCGAAGGCCTGGACATGCCGGAAGTGTCGCTGGTGGCGATTCTCGATGCCGACAAGGAAGGCTTCCTGCGTTCCGAGCGCTCGCTGATCCAGACCATCGGCCGTGCCGCGCGTAACCTCAATGGCCGCGCGATTCTCTACGCCGACCGCATCACCGGCTCCATGGAGCGCGCGATCGAAGAAACCGACCGTCGTCGGGAGAAGCAGATCGCCTTCAACCTGGCCAACGGCATCACGCCGAAAAGCGTGATCAAGGACGTCGCCGACATCATGGAAGGCGCCACCGTGCCCGGCTCGCGCAGCAAGAAGCGCAAGGGCATGGCCAAGGCCGCCGAAGAGAACGCCAAGTACGAAGCCGAACTGCGCTCGCCGAGCGAAATCACCAAACGCATTCGTCAGCTGGAAGAGAAGATGTACCAACTGGCCCGCGACCTGGAGTTCGAAGCCGCAGCGCAGATGCGCGACGAGATCGGCAAACTGCGCGAGCGCTTGCTGGCGGTTTGAGGGCGGTGTGGGAGTGACCGGGGGCACGACGCTGAATATCGGCTACACCGGGGGACCTGTGGGAGTGAGCTTGCTCACGAAGGCATTTTCACTCCAGATGAAGATGCAGCGGATGTGCCGACGCTTTCGCGAGCAAGCTCGCTCCCACAAGGGTTGTGTTTAACCTGGTATCCCGGCCACGCTGGTGGACCTGTGGGAGTGAGCTTGCTCACGAAGGCATTTTCACTCCAGATGAAGACGCGGCGGATGTACCGACGCTTTCGCGAGCAAGCTCGCTCCCACAGGGGTTGTGTTCAACTTGGTATCCCGGCCACGCCGCTGGACTTGTGGGAGTGAGCTTGCTCACGAAGGCATTTTCACTCCAGATGAAGATGCAGCAGATGTATCAACGCTTTCGCGAGCAAGCTCGCTCCCACAGGGGTTGTGTTCAACCTGGTATCCCGGCCACGCTGGTGGACCTGTGGGAGTGAGCTTGCTCACGAAGGCGTTTTCAATCCAGATGAAGATGCGGCGGATGGACCGACGCTTTCGCGAGCAAGCTCGCTCCCCCAGGGGTTGTGTTTAACCTGGTATTCCGGCCACGCTGGTGGACCTGTGGGAGTGAGCTTGCTCACGAAGGCATTGGTCCTGCAGATGGAGATGCGGTGGATATCAGGGCATCTTCGCGAGCAAGGTGAAGCGCCACCGCGGTCGCTCCCACAGGGCATCTGTTGGCTGAGCGATCGCGAAGTGTCAGGACATTCCGCTCAATGCGCCGCGCCACCTTTGACCCCTGATGGCAACTTCTTCGTCAACAACACCGCCAGCATGCTGACCCCCAGCGCAATCCCGACAAAATGAAACGCGTCGTTGTAGGCCATGATCGCCGCTTGCTGATGAGCAATTTCGCTGAGCTTGCCCAGCGCCGCGGTTTCGCTGCCCAGCCGGTCGGTGAGCATCGCCATCCGTTCGGCGACTTGCGGATTGGCGGGGGAGATCGATTCGCGCAAATAGTCGAAGTAGGTCTTGGTTCGCGCATCCAGCAGTGTCGCCAGCAGCGCAATGCCAATGGCGCCGCCCAGGTTCCGTAGAATGTTGAACAGGCTCGACGCCGACCCCGCATCCTGCGGCTGAATGAACGCGGTCGCGATCAGGGAAATGGTCACCATGATCAGTGGCTGACCCAGCGCCCGCACCAGCTGAATCTGATTGAACTGCGGCCCGGCGAAATCCGGATTGAGCACGCCGGAGGAAAAGCTCGCCAGCCCGAACAAACCAAACCCCAGGGTACACAGCAACTTCGGCGAAATAACCTTCATCAACTGTGGCACCAGCGGAATCAGAAACAGCTGGGGCACGCCCATCCACATGATCACCTCGCCGATCTGCTGGGCGTTGTAGCCCTGAATCTGCGCCAGGTACAGCGGCAGCAGATAGATCGAGCCATACAGACCCACCCCCATGCCCACGCTGGAGATACTCGATAGCCCGAAATTGCGGTTGCCGAGAATGCCCAGGTTGATCAGCGGTTTCGGTTTGGAAAACTGAATGATCACAAAGCTGATCAGGCTCACCAGCGCAATGCTGCCCAGGCCGACGATCAGGTTCGATTCAAGCCAGTCCTTGCGATGGCCCTCTTCAAGAAACACCTGCAGGCAGCCCAGCCCGACGCCCAGCGTGACGATGCCGGCGTAGTCGGTGCTCTTGAGCAATTCCCAGTGCGGTGCTTTCTTTTCCAGCCCGTAAAGCAGACCGCCAATCATCACCAGCCCCGGCGGGATGTTGATGTAAAAAATGTATTCCCAGCCAAAATTCTCCGTCAGCCAGCCGCCCAGGGTCGGGCCGATGGACGGGGCGAAGGTGGCGGTCATGGCGAACAGCGCCATGCCCTTGGCCCGGTGATGCTCCGGCAGTTTGATCAGCGTCAGGGTGAACGCCAGCGGGATCAGCGCGCCGCCGGTGAAGCCCTGCAGGGCGCGGAAGACGATCATGCTCTCCAGGCTCCAGGCCATGGAGCAGAGCAGGGACGACAGCAGAAAACCCAGCGACACCCACACCGCCAGGCGCCGCGCCGAGAGCAGCTGCACCAGCCAGGCCGTCAGCGGAATCATGATGATTTCCGCCACCAGGTAAGAGGTGGAAATCCATGAGCCTTCTTCCAGCGTCGCCGACAGTGCACCCTGGATGTCCTTGAGCGACGAGTTAGTGATCTGGATGTCGAGGACTGCCATGAACGCGCCGAGCATCACACTCATCACGGCAATCCAGTCGCGCCGGGTCGGTTCGCCAACCGGGCGGATCAGCTCGTCACTGGCCATGTCGGGCGTCGTTCGGCGGCCGGATATCGACTGAAACGGTCACCGACATGCCCGGGCGAATCTTGCCGTGCAGGGGGTTGTCCGGCGCGAAAGTCAGCTTGACCGGGATGCGCTGCACGACCTTGGTGAAGTTGCCGGTGGCGTTGTCCGGCGGCAGCAGGCTGAACTGCGCACCGGAGGCGGCAAACAGGCTGTCGACACGGCCGTCGATGGGCGTGCCGGGAAAGCTGTCGAAGGTCAGCTGGGCGACCTGACCGATCTCCATGTGCTCAATCTGGGTTTCCTTGAAGTTGGCCTGCACCCAGATGTCCTCGTCCGGCACGATCGACAGCAGGTACGCGCCGGCCTGAACGACCTGGCCATTGCGCGCCGCCCGCTGGCCGACCAGCCCGCTGAGGGGCGAGTGGATTTCGGTGCGCTGCACATTGATCTGCGCTTGAGCCAGGTCGGCGCGAGCGGTGGCGATCTGCGCGTCGAGGCGTTTGATCTCGGCGTTCAGCGCGTTGACCTGCTGGCGCTGACTCTGTGCGTCGGCCTGGGCCTTGCTGACCTGGGAGCGGGCGACGTTGCTGTCGGCGGTCATGGTCGTGACCTGGGCTTCCGAGACGAAGCCCGGGATGCGCAGCTTTTGCAGCCGCGCCAGGTCCAGTTGCGTGCGCCCGAGGGTCGCCTGATTCGCCTGCACCTGCGCATCGCTGGCGGCGATCAGGCTCGACTGCTGGGTCAGACGGCTCTGTGCCTGCAAGCGCTCCGCCTCGCGGGTCGCCAGGGTCGCCTGAGCCCGGTCGATGGCCAGGCGAAAGTCATCCGGCTCAAGCCGCACCAGCAACTGGCCTTTTTCCACGTGCTGGTTGTCCTGCACCAGCACCTCGTCGATCTGCGCGCCGAGCTGGCTGGACACCCGAGTGATTTCACCCTGCACGTAGGCGTTGTCGGTGGACTCGTGAAAGCGTCCTTTCAGGTACCACTGGGCGAAGAAGGCGAGGGCGATCAGCAGGACCACTCCGAAGAAGATGAACAGGCGGCGCTTGAGTTGGGCGGGCATGGGCGTTCTGGATTTTTGGAATGTCAGCAAATTTATCAGGGTTGGCGGTCTGGCACCTAGCCATCGTCGCGATCATGACCGGCACTGATGGCGGGGCATTCGTTGCGAGGCGTTCCGGGCGGGCGGGGCGGGGCCGCCTGTCTCGTCATTGCCGCTATTGTGCAGCCCATCACCGCTGGCGCTGGAGCCGCGCAGGCCGCGCCTGTTAACATTCGCGGCTTGTTCGACCTATCCGGGATTTTCCATGACCACCGTTCGCACCCGCATCGCGCCATCGCCCACCGGCGACCCCCACGTTGGCACGGCCTACATCGCGCTGTTCAACTATTGCTTCGCCAAGCAGCATGGCGGCGAATTCATCCTGCGCATTGAAGACACCGACCAACTGCGCTCGACCCGCGAGTCCGAACAACAGATTTTCGACGCCCTGCGCTGGCTCGGCATCGAGTGGAGCGAAGGCCCTGACGTCGGCGGTCCCCATGGCCCGTATCGCCAGAGCGAGCGCGGCGACATCTACAAGAAGTACGTGCAGGAACTGGTCGATGCCGGTCATGCCTTCCCGTGCTTCTGCACCGCCGAAGAGCTCGACCAGATGCGCGCCGAGCAGACCGCCCGCGGCGAAACCCCGCGCTATGACGGCCGCGCGCTGCTGCTCTCCAAGGAAGAAGTCGAGCGTCGCCTGGCCGCCGGCGAACCCCATGTGATCCGCATGAAGGTGCCGAGCGAAGGCGTCTGCGTGGTGCCGGACCTCCTCCGCGGCGAAGTGGAAATCCCGTGGGACCGCATGGACATGCAGGTCCTGATGAAGACCGACGGCCTGCCGACCTACTTCCTCGCCAACGTCGTCGACGACCACCTGATGGGCATCACCCATGTGCTGCGCGGCGAAGAATGGCTGCCGTCGGCGCCGAAGCTGATCCTGCTCTATGAGTACTTCGGCTGGGAAAAACCGGCGCTGTGCTACATGCCGCTGCTGCGTAATCCGGACAAGAGCAAGCTCTCCAAGCGCAAGAACCCGACCTCGGTGACGTTCTACGAGCGCATGGGCTTCATGCCGGAAGCGATGCTCAACTACCTCGGCCGCATGGGGTGGTCGATGCCCGACGAGCGCGAAAAGTTCTCGCTGGACGAAATGGTCGAGCACTTCGACCTCTCCCGCGTCTCCCTCGGCGGCCCGATTTTCGACATCGAGAAACTGTCGTGGCTCAACGGCCAGTGGCTGCGTGAACTGCCGGTGGAAGAGTTCGCCACCCGCGTGCAGAAGTGGGCGTTCAACAGCGACTACATGATGAAGATCGCCCCCCACGTGCAGGGCCGCGTCGAGACCTTCAGCCAGATCGCCCCGCTGGGCGGCTTCTTCTTCGCCGGTGGCGTGACGCCGGACGCCAAATTGTTCGAGCACAAGAAGCTGTCGCCGGAGCAAGTGCGCCAAGTCATTCAGTTGATTTTGTGGAAGCTGGAATCCTTGCGTCAGTGGGAGAAGGACAAGATCACCAGTTGCATCCAGGCGGTCGTCGAGCACCTGGAACTGAAACTGCGTGACGCCATGCCGCTGATGTTTGCCGCCATTACCGGTCAGGCCAATTCGGTCTCGGTCACTGATGCGATGGAGATCCTCGGCCCGGACCTGACCCGTTTCCGTCTGCGCCAGGCGCTGGACATGCTGGGCGGCGTGTCCAAGAAAGAGAACAAAGAGTGGGAAAAATTGCTCGGCGCCATTGGCTGAGTGATTGCCTGAGCGACACCGGGCTATTGAGCGATTGCCCGGTGGCCCGACGTGGGGCGGTTTTCCGGGAGGCGGTAAGTGATTGTTATCCCGGAAAATTCTTTTGGAATTGTTTGAAAAAGAATTTGACAGCATTGTGGGTCGCACTTAATATGCGCCCCGTCCACACGGCAACGCAGAAACACGCGGTAACGCGGCGTTCTCTGTCAGTGTAATGTGGGGCTATAGCTCAGCTGGGAGAGCGCCTGCATGGCATGCAGGAGGTCAGCGGTTCGATCCCGCTTAGCTCCACCAAATTAGAAGCTTCAAGGTTTGCTTTACTGCCTTGAAGTTTGTCCCGCTCCGGAACCAGCACCGATGCGGTACGCAAGGGTTACGTCCCCTTCGTCTAGTGGCCTAGGACACCGCCCTTTCACGGCGGTAACAGGGGTTCGAGTCCCCTAGGGGACGCCAGTTTTACCGAGTGAAGCTTTCGAGCTGACCTCCGCCGAGAGGCGTAAATCCGGGGCTATAGCTCAGCTGGGAGAGCGCCTGCATGGCATGCAGGAGGTCAGCGGTTCGATCCCGCTTAGCTCCACCAATTTCTGCCAGGGTTCGTCATGTTGTCATCGGCGAATCTGCTCGAAGGTTTTGCGTCCCCTTCGTCTAGTGGCCTAGGACACCGCCCTTTCACGGCGGTAACAGGGGTTCGAGTCCCCTAGGGGACGCCACGATTTCTCGCTCTGCGAGACCAAGGGTCATTCGATTATTGAATGGCCCTTTTGTTTTTTCGGGGTTTGAGTTCTCAATCCCTTCTTTCTTTGTTTACCTCATCTTCAGTCATCTCTCTTGTCTCATCCGCCTGTCAGTCATCTCAAATACCTGATGCGTCCTTGCCAACGCACATGATGAGGATAATATTATCGTCATCATCCCGGAGGCGGTCATGAACGACAAAAAAGCACAGACCCGCGAACGTATTCTCGCTGCTGCCAGCACCGCCCTGATTGCGTGCGGCCCGATCGAGCCCAGCGTCAACGAGATCATGGGCGCAGCTGGGCTCACGGTGGGCGGGTTCTATGCGCATTTCGACAGCAAGGAAGCCCTGATGCTGGAAGCGTTCAGCCAGTTGCTGGCCGAACGCCGTGAGATGGTCGCCAACATTGACGACCAATTGCCGGGCGAGGAGCGGCGCGCGCTGTTGGCGGCGTTCTACCTGTCGCGCAGGCACCGCGACGCTCAAGAGCACGCTTGCCCCTTGCCGACGGCGATAGGGGAGATGGCGCGTCTGTCCGATGATTTTCGCAACGCACTGGCCGAACACGTCGAACTGATGGTGGCGCAGCTCGCCGCCAGTCCTGAAGAAACCGACAAGACCCTGGCCGACATCGCCTTGATGGTCGGCGGTCTGGCACTCGCCCGAGCCCTGGGCCCCAGTGAGCTATCGGATCGAGTGCTGCGGGCAGCCAAGTCGGCGGTGCTCTGATGCCGTTGTAGGACTGGCTTCAGCCGGGAAGAGGCCCGCGCAGGCACCCTCGATTCTGCAGCGTGACACCCGACGCCTTCCCGGCTAAAGCCAGTCCCACAAAGCATCGCGTTCAGCCAATCCCTCTGGATGCACGCGATGCTTTTTTAGTGGGACCGGCTTTAGCCGGGAAGAGGCCGGCGCAGTCACCCTCAACCTCTGGCCAACCACGACCGCCCTCAGTTTTGTCCGATGCTTTTGGTTACACTGCCCGCGTAATGAATTTGATAGGGACAGAAAAACATGGTCTGGGATCTGGCAACGCCGTTCGTCATCGATCTGCAGGTGGGCGAGGAAGACATCGACGGCCTGGGCCACGCCAACAACGCCGTGTACGTCACTTGGCTCGAACGCTGCGCATGGCGGCATTCCCAGCAGTTGGGCCTGGACCTGAGCGAGTACCGCCGACTCGACCGGGCCATGGCCGTGGTGCGTCACGAAATCGACTACCTGGCCAGCGCCTACCAGGATGACGAGCTGCAACTGGCGACCTGGATCGTCGACTGGGACCAGCGCCTGAAGATGACCCGGCGCTTCCAGCTGAAACGGCCCAGTGACGGCATGACCTTGCTGCGGGCGCAAACCACCTTCGTCTGCATCGAACTCTCGTCGGGCAAGCCCAAGCGCATGCCGAGCGAGTTCATCGACGGCTACGCCGCCGGCCTGCACCGTGTTGTGTCCTGACGTCCGGCGCGGGTAAAGCGTATCCAATCCGCCGGTCTCTGCGTAAACTGCCGGACTTTTTTTCGAGTGTGACCCATGCAAATTGCCCTGGCGCCCATGGAAGGCCTGGTCGACGACATCCTGCGCGACGTGCTGACGCAAGTCGGCGGCATCGACTGGTGCGTGACCGAATTCATTCGGGTGACCGAGCGTCTGCTGCCGGAGCATTACTTCCACAAGCTCGCGTCCGAACTGCTGCAGGGTTCGAAAACCCGCGCCGGCGTGCCGCTGCGTGTGCAACTGCTGGGTTCTGACCCGGTGTGCCTGGCCGAGAACGCTGCCTTCGCGGCCGAACTGGGCGCCCCGGTCATCGACTTGAATTTTGGCTGCCCGGCCAAGACCGTCAACAAATCCCGGGGCGGGGCGGTGTTGCTGAAGGAGCCGGAGCTGCTGCACACCATCCTCAGCCACGTACGCCGCGCCGTGCCGGCACACATTCCGGTTACCGCCAAGATGCGCCTGGGCTACGACAGCACCGAGCCGGCCCTTGATTGCGCCCGGGCGCTTGAAGCGGGCGGCGCTGAACACATCGTCGTCCACGCCCGCACCAAGGTCGATGGCTACAAGCCGCCGGCGCACTGGGAGTGGATCGGCAAGATCCAGGACGTGGTGAAGATTCCGATCATTGCCAACGGCGAGATCTGGACCGTCGACGACTGGCGCCGCTGCCGGGAAATCTGCGGGGGCCGTGACATCATGATCGGCCGCGGTCTGGTGGCGCGTCCGGACTTGGGCCGTCAGATCGCCGCTGCCCAAGCCGGGCGTGACGTCATCCCCATGACCTGGATCGAGTTGCAGCCGCTGCTGCGGGATTTCTGGCTGCAGGCCATGGCCAAGATGACCCGCATTCAGGCACCGGGCCGGCTCAAGCAGTGGGTGGTCCTGCTGACCAAAAGCTACCCCGAGGCCACTGTGCTATTTGATGCCCTGCGCCGCGAAACCGACTGCGAGCGGATCAGCCAGATGCTCGGCGTGAACGTGCCGGAAGCCGCCTGAAAAAATTTTTTCGCACGACGCTTGAAACGCAAATGGCTGTCCCTATTTTGGGGTTACGCGATGCCGAAATCGGGTCGCGGAGTTAACCACTTGCTGATTTATCAGGAGATTTTCAGATGACTACTGCATTTTCCCTGGCTCCACTGTTCCGTCACTCCGTTGGCTTCGACCGCTTCAACGACCTGTTCGAATCGGCGGCGCGCAACGAGTCGGCGAGCAGCTATCCTCCCTACAACGTCGAAAAACACGCTGATGACCAATACCGCATTGTCATCGCGGCGGCGGGGTTCCAGGAGGAAGATCTGGAGTTGCAAGTCGAGAAGGGCGTACTGACCGTCACCGGCAGCAAGCGCGAGAACACCGCGGAAGGCGTGAGCTTCCTGCACCAGGGCATTGCCCAGCGTGCATTCAAGCTGTCGTTCCGCCTGGCTGACCACATCGAGGTCAAGAACGCTGCTTTGGCCAATGGCCTGCTGAACATTGACCTGCTGCGTCTGGTGCCTGAAGAGGCCAAGCCAAAACGCATCGAAATCAATGCTCAGAAAACCCTGACTCACTGATCCCGAGTCAGCGTGAGAAGGCGCCCTGCGGGGCGCCTTTTTTGTGCGCGTTCAGCGTGCCTGCGATTGCTCCAGCCCTGCGGCCTGCGCATCCAGCAGCGCCATGAACGCCCGCGCGGCGTTGGACAGCGTGCGTTCGGTGTGGACGATGTACCCCAGCTGTCGGCGCAACTGAATGCCCGGTAACGGAATGGCCGTGACTTGCTCGTCGAGCATGGTCCGGGGCAGCACGCTCCAGGCCAGTCCGATGGACACCATCATCTTGATCGTCTCCATGTAGTTGGTGCTCATGGCGATATTCGGCTTCAGCCCTTGGGCTTCGCACAGTCCGCTGACGATGTGGTGGGTGAAGGTGTTCTCGCCCGGGAACACCGCCGGGTAGCCAGCGATGTCGGCCAGGCTGACGTTTTTCTGAGTGGCCAGCGGGTGCTCGGGTGCGGCGACAAAATCCAGGGGGTCGTCCCAGACCTTGACGGCTTTCACCAGCGCGTGGGGCTCGGGCGCCAATGTAATCACCGCCAGTTCTGCACGGCCGTGGAGGATTTCTTCGTAGGCCACTTCCGAATCGAGAAACTGAATGTCCAGCGCGACGTCCGGATAGGCCTTGGTAAACGCCCTTAACAGCGTAGGCAACCGGTGCAGTCCGATGTGGTGACTGGTCGCCAGGGTCAGACGCCCGGTGACCTCGCCGGTCAGGTTGGTCAGCGCGCGACGGGTGTCATCCAGCACATTGAGAATCTGGTAAGCGCGGGGAAGGAGTGCGCGCCCGGCTTCGGTCAGGCTCACTTCTCGGCCCAGACGATCAAACAGCCGCACGTCCAGTTGCTGCTCCAGACCGGCGATGCGCTTGCTGACCGCCGGTTGCGTCAGGTGCAGGCGCTCGCCAGCGGCCGAGAAACTACCCATCTCGGCGATGGCGATAAAGGCATTGAGATTAGCCAGATCCATCTCGGATTCCTGTTGGTTATGCAAAGCATGAAAAATATGAATTTGAGTTATTTAAGCATATTCCATAGCATCTCCCCCACAAGCCAAGGGTCTTTACGGTGTCATTGCGACATCGGCGGCCGGGGCATAGAAATACGCTGATGAGGAACCGTCTGATGGCCGGCAAAACGCTCTACGACAAGCTCTGGGATTCGCATTTGGTCAAGCAGCGCGACGATGGCTCCGCGCTGCTGTACATCGACCGTCACATCATCCACGAAGTGACTTCGCCTCAGGCTTTCGAAGGCTTGCGCCTGGCCCGTCGCAAACCGTGGCGCATCGACGCCAACGTCGCCACCGTCGACCACAACGTGCCGACCACCCCGGATCGCAAGGACGGCGTTGACGCCATCGTCGATCAGGTGTCGCGCTTGCAGGTCAAGACCCTGGACGACAACTGCGACGAATATGGCATCACCGAATTCAAGATGAACGACGTCCGCCAGGGCATCGTTCACGTCATCGGCCCGGAGCAGGGCGCGACCTTGCCGGGCATGACCGTGGTCTGCGGCGACTCCCACACCTCGACCCACGGCGCATTCGGCGCCCTGGCCCACGGCATCGGCACCTCCGAGGTCGAGCACGTCCTCGCGACCCAGTGCCTGGTCGCCAAGAAGATGAAGAACATGCAAGTGAAGGTCGAAGGCAAGCTGCCCTTCGGCGTCACCGCCAAGGACATCGTCCTGGCCATCATCGGCAAGATCGGCACCGCCGGCGGTAACGGCCATGCCATCGAGTTCGCCGGCAGCGCCATTCGCGACCTGTCCGTCGAAGGCCGCATGACCATCTGCAACATGTCCATCGAAGCCGGCGCACGCGTCGGGCTGGTGGCGACCGATGAAAAGACCATTGCCTACGTGAAGGGTCGTCCTTTCGCACCGACTGCCGAGCAGTGGGACGCAGCGGTTGAAGCCTGGAAAGACCTGGTGTCCGACGACGACGCGGTGTTCGACACCGTGGTCGAGCTCGAAGCGACCCAGATCAAGCCGCAAGTCAGCTGGGGCACCTCCCCGGAAATGGTCGTGGCCGTGGATCAGAACGTGCCGGATCCGGCGCAGGAAGCCGATCTGGTCAAGCGTGGCTCCATCGAGCGCGCCTTGAAGTACATGGGCCTGAAAGCCAATCAGGCGATCACCGATATCCAGCTCGATCGCGTGTTCATCGGCTCCTGCACCAACTCGCGGATCGAAGACCTGCGCGCCGCAGCGGACATCGCCAAGGGCCGCAAAGTGGCGTCGACCATCAAGCAGGCGATCGTTGTGCCGGGCTCGGGTCTGGTGAAGGAACAGGCCGAGCGGGAAGGGCTGGACAAGGTCTTCATCGAAGCCGGTTTCGAATGGCGTGAGCCGGGCTGCTCGATGTGCCTGGCGATGAACCCGGATCGCCTTGAAAGCGGCGAGCACTGCGCGTCGACCTCCAACCGCAACTTCGAAGGCCGTCAGGGCGCCGGTGGTCGTACTCACCTGGTCAGCCCGGCGATGGCGGCAGCGGCAGCGGTCAACGGCCGCTTCGTCGACGTTCGCACCATGAGCCAGGCATAAGGAGCCTCCGTATGAAGCCTTTTACTCAACACACCGGTCTGGTCGCTCCGCTGGATCGCGCCAACGTTGACACCGATCAGATCATCCCCAAGCAGTTCCTGAAGTCGATCCGCCGGACCGGCTTTGGCCCGAACCTGTTTGACGAGTGGCGCTACCTCGATGTGGGTCAGCCGTACCAGGACAACAGCAAACGTCCGCTGAACCCGGATTTCGTGCTCAACGCCGAGCGCTATCAGGGCGCCAGCGTGTTGCTCGCCCGGGAAAACTTCGGCTGCGGCTCGAGCCGTGAACACGCCCCGTGGGCGCTGGAAGAGTACGGCTTTCGCAGCATCATCGCGCCGAGCTACGCGGATATCTTCTTCAACAACAGCTTCAAGAACGGCCTGCTGCCGATCATCCTGACCGAAAGCGAGGTCGATGAGCTGTTCAAGGTGGTTGAAGCCACACCGGGCTACCAGTTGAACGTGGACCTGGAAGCGCAGACCGTGACCCGCGAAGACGGCAAGGTGTACCGCTTCGAGATCGACGCCTTCCGCAAGCACTGCCTGCTCAACGGCCTGGACGACATCGGCCTGACCCTGGTGGACGGCGAGGCGATTGCCGCGTTCGAAAGCAAGCATCGGGCTTCGCAGCCTTGGCTGTTTCGCTGAGGGGCAGTTGCAAGCTTCAAGCTGCAAGCGGCAAGTTGACCGCGGTGTGACTGCTGATTCTTGCAGCTCACCGCTTGGAGCTTGCCGCTCCCGAGTCGGCACCGATCACCGGCTCGACACGTATTCTGAAACGAGGGTTTTATGAGCAAGCAGATTCTGATTCTTCCAGGTGATGGCATCGGTCCGGAAATCATGGCCGAGGCGGTCAAGGTGCTGGAGCTGGCCAGCGAGAAATATCAGCTGGGGTTCGAACTGAGCCACGACGTTATCGGCGGCGCGGCCATCGACAAGCATGGCGTGCCGCTGGCCGATGAAACCCTTGAGCGCGCCCGTTCCGTTGACGCCGTGCTGCTCGGCGCCGTGGGCGGCCCGAAGTGGGACGCCATCGAGCGCGACATCCGTCCGGAGCGCGGCCTGCTGAAGATTCGCTCGCAGTTGGGCCTGTTCGCCAACCTGCGCCCGGCGATTCTGTATCCGCAGCTGGCCGATGCCTCCAGCCTTAAGCCGGAAATCGTGGCCGGGCTGGATATCCTTATCGTCCGCGAGCTGACCGGCGGTATCTACTTCGGTGCACCGCGCGGCACCCGCGAGCTGGAAAACGGCGAGCGTCAGTCCTACGATACGTTGCCCTACAGCGAAAGCGAGATCCGCCGCATCGCCCGCGTCGGCTTCGACATGGCCCGCGTGCGCGGCAAGAAGCTCTGCTCGGTGGACAAAGCCAACGTGCTGGCCTCCAGCCAGTTGTGGCGCGAAATCGTCGAGCAGGTCGCCAAGGATTACCCGGACGTAGAACTCAGCCACATGTACGTCGACAACGCCGCCATGCAGCTGGTCCGCGCACCGAAGCAGTTCGACGTAATCGTGACCGACAACATGTTCGGCGACATCCTCTCCGACGAAGCCTCCATGCTCACCGGTTCCATCGGCATGCTGCCGTCGGCGTCGCTGGATTCGAACAACAAGGGCATGTACGAGCCCTGCCACGGTTCAGCGCCGGACATCGCCGGCAAAGGCGTGGCCAACCCGCTGGCGACGATTCTGTCGGTGTCGATGATGCTGCGTTACAGCTTCAACGAACACACCGCCGCCGACGCCATCGAGAAAGCCGTCAGCCTGGTGCTGGATCAGGGCTTGCGCACCGGCGACATCTGGTCCGAAGGCAATGCCCGGGTCGGGACGCAGGAAATGGGCGACGCCGTAGTCGCCGCGCTGCGCAATCTGTAATATCTCGGGCCCACGACTGTCAGGTTGAGCCCTTTTGCTCTCTGCGGTCGGGGCCCCACTTTTAATTAAGGTGTAGTTGCGATGAAACGTGTAGGTCTGGTCGGTTGGCGCGGGATGGTCGGTTCCGTGCTCATGCAGCGCATGCTGGAAGAGCAGGATTTCGATCTCATTGAGCCGGTTTTTTTCACCACCTCCAACGTCGGCGGCCAAGGCCCGTCGGTGGGCAAGGACGTCGCGCCGCTGAAAGATGCCTATAGCATTGACGAGCTCAAGACCCTGGACGTGGTGCTGACCTGCCAGGGCGGCGACTACACCAACGAAGTATTCCCCAAGCTGCGCGAAGCGGGCTGGCAGGGTTACTGGATCGACGCGGCGTCTTCCCTGCGCATGCAGGACGATGCGGTAATCATCCTCGACCCGGTCAACCGCAAGGTCATCGACCAGCAGCTGGATGCCGGCACCAAGAACTACATCGGCGGCAACTGCACCGTCAGCCTGATGCTGATGGGCCTGGGCGGGCTGTTCGAGGCCGGTCTGGTGGAGTGGATGAACGTCATGACGTATCAGGCCGCTTCCGGCGCCGGTGCGCAGAACATGCGTGAGCTGATCAAGCAGATGGGCGCGATCAATGCGTCGGTGGCCGACGAGCTGGCGAACCCTGCCAGCGCGATTCTGGACATCGACCGCAAGGTGGCTGACGCGATGCGTGGCGAGGGTTTCCCGACCGAGAATTTCGGGGTGCCGCTGGCGGGCAGTCTGATCCCGTGGATCGACAAGGAGCTGCCGAACGGTCAGAGCCGTGAGGAGTGGAAAGGGCAGGCGGAGACGAACAAGATTCTCGGTCGTTTCAAGAGCCCGATTCCGGTCGATGGTATTTGCGTGCGCATCGGTGCAATGCGGTGCCACAGTCAGGCGCTGACGATCAAGCTGAACAAGGATGTGCCGATCGCGGATATCGAGGGGATGATCAGTCAGCACAACCCGTGGGTGAAGCTGGTGCCGAATAATCGCGAGGCGAGCATTCAGGAGCTGAGCCCGACGTCGGTGACCGGGACGTTGAATATTCCGGTGGGGCGTTTGCGCAAGTTGAACATGGGTTCGCAGTATCTGGGCGCGTTTACCGTGGGCGACCAGTTGTTGTGGGGCGCGGCCGAGCCGTTGCGTCGGATGTTGCGGATTCTTCTGGAACGGTAATCACCCGGCGACCTGCGGCGTGGGTTCGTACGTCAAGATCAAGAGCGTCTGCCTGGGGGCAGACGTTTCGCCTTCGGCGAGTTACTTTTGAAAAGCACCAAAAGTAACCAAAAGTGCCTGCTCCTGGTTGGGCCCGACTTCGTCGGGTTCCCTCACTCCGGTCCCGCTCCGTGGGCCCGCGCCGTACGGGCATCCATGCCCTGACGGCGCTCTCGCCGCATCCCTGCGGCTCGACCCACTCCGCGAAACCTCCGTTCAGCCTGCACCCAAGTCGCGTTCTGCGGTGATTGAGCCTTCTGCGTAGGAAGATCAAAAGCAGAGGCGACAGTAACGGCAACAGCAACGGCAACAGCTTCCCGGCTGAAGCCGGTCCTACAGGGGTACGTGGTGCTTGCTGTTAGTGGGACCGGCTTTAGCCGGGAAGAGGGCTGTCTGGGTGCTGCCAGTATTGCTGATCGGACACACTTCCTGTGGGAGCGAGCTTGCTCGCGAATGCTTTATCTCAGACACCAGATACGCGGTGGATTTACCGACCTCTGAGCAAGCTCACTCCCACCAGTTCTTCGCGTTTGATCTGCTCTTGATCTGCTATTGATCTTCAGACACAGAAATTCCAGACACCGCCAAACGCGACTTGGGTGCAGGCCAAACGCAGACGACGCGCAGTGGGTCGAGCCGCATGGATGCGGCGAGAGCGCCGTCAGGACATGGATGTCCGTTCGGCGCGGGCCCACGGAGCGTCGTCGGAGTGAGGGTATTCCGACGAAGGAGGAACCTAGCCAGGAGCAAGCACCCTTGGTTACTTGGGGATGGTGCGACTTTCGACTTTTCCAAGTAACTCGCCGAAGGCGAAACGTCTGCCGTTAGGCAGACGCTCTTGACCTTGATCTTAGCTCCGCCGCAAACCCCATCCCGGGCACCTCGATCCAGCGATGAACCACCATCGAAACCACCACAACCGCCACCACCACCAACAGCGACAACAGATTGTCGTTCAGCGCACTGCCCGTGCTCAGATACCGCACCAACGTCCCCGGCATCTCACCCGGCTTGTCCACCAACAATGGATACCCGCCAAACTTCGCGGCCACCGTCAGCCCCGTCGCGACCACGAAAATCACCGCCGCATGGGTCAGGTAAATCGACAGCCACAACCGGCCCAGCGCCGGGAACACCCGCACCTGCAACAGCCGCGACACCACCCCGGCTTCCCAGGCGAACACCAGAATGGCCAGGCAAAACAGCAGCGACAGCTCAATCGTCAGCGGAGCGTCGCCGGCCACCATCAGCCAGCCGATCGCCGCTAAAACTCCAACCTCAAAGACACTGGCCAGCACCATCCCCGGCACGAAATTCCGCAGCCGTGCGTACAGCCGATAGGTCACCGTACCCGCAAAAAAACACGCCGCGCCCCACAGCACATAGCGCGTCAGCAGATCGGAATCCACGAACAAGCCGACAAACGCCAACCCGCCCAGCAGCGTGAAAATCATCCGCGCCATCCCCGGCAGTGCGTAGCAGACCACCCCGAAGATCAGCCACAGATAAAACGCGACGCTGAGCCACCACGACGGGTAGTTGAACGAGAGCGCGTTGAAGCCCGGCCACCAAGCCTGAATCAGCAACAGATTGGGCAGGATCTCCCCGGGCGCCCGGTCACCACTGAACGCCGGGAAATTCAACAGCAGCCCGTAGCGCTCCAGCACCCGCTTCAGGCACTCGAATCCGATGAAGAACAACAGCACCGCAATGTGCAGCGGCATGACCCGGCAGGCGCGAGCAAGCATGAAGTCGCCCAGCTGCCGCGAGGTATTCAGCGTGCCGACGTAGCGCCGGTAAATCAGAAAACCGCTCAGGGCGAAGAACAGACCGGCGAACTGACTGGCATTACGGAAAAACGACAGCTCCGTGAGGCTTCGCTCGATGTGCGAGTGATGAACGATCACGGTCAGGGCGCAGAGACCGCGCAGGCTGTCGAGCGCGACGAATCGCTTCATCGTGAGGATCCTTTTTCAGATGAGTCAGGCGTGCGGGCACGCGAGCAGGCGCCAGCAGGTGTGCAGGGCAGGCAATGGCAGGGACAGACAGGAAAGTTACCACCTTCGGCACTGAAGCTGATGAGTGGTTGGAGCAGATTGAAAACAGGAGGTGAGGCACAGCTATTTCGGCGCCAACGCTAACACGGTGTTCGTGAAAGTTTTGCCAGCGACGGGCAGCAGTATGCCCGAACCGCAAGCCCGTTCGGAACAGCAATCATCGAAACCTTATCCTCAGGAAATCCCAATATATGGGATTGAGCGTTATATATTGAGATCGCCAACGCAACAGGTTTATAGTTCGCCCCGCATTCACTCATTAATAACAATCAGGTGAAGCCATGCAGGCGCAATTGATCGCGCTCGATTGGGGGACGACCTCCCTTCGCGCATATCGACTCGGCGAACACGGCCGGGTACTGGAACAACGTTCGCTCAGCGCGGGCATCATGCAGCTGCCATCGACACTCCGTTCGATTGGCGGGCAGCAGGTTTCCAACGGCTTCGAACTGGCTTTTGACGAAGCCTGCGGCGACTGGCTCGACGCCGAACCAACGCTGCCGGTGATCGCCTGCGGCATGGTCGGCAGCGCCCAGGGCTGGCGCGAAGCGGTCTATCAGCAGACGCCCGCCAGCGTCGCAGCGCTCAGTTCTGCGCTGGTCACGGTGCGCAGCGTGCGCGGCGTCGACGTTCACATCATTCCCGGCATCCTGCAGCGCTCCGAGCTGCCCAATGTGATGCGCGGCGAAGAAACCCAAGTGCTCGGCATTCTCGACTCGTTGCCCGCCAGCGAAGCCGCCAAACCCCTGTTGATCGGCCTGCCCGGCAGCCACTCGAAGTGGGTGAGGGCGGTGGACGGCCGAATCGAGCATTTCGACACCTTCATGACCGGCGAGGTCTACGCAGCGCTGTCCAGCCACACCATTCTCGGCCGCACGATGCAGCGCAGCGAGACCTTCGACGCTGAAGCGTTTGACCGAGGCGTGGCGGTGTCGCGGTCGGCCAATGGCGCAGCGGGTCCGCTGTCGACCATCTTCAGTTGCCGTACGCTCGGCTTGACCGGCGTGCTGTCCGGTACCGCGCAATCCGATTACCTGTCCGGCCTGTTGATCGGCCATGAAATCGTCGCGCTGGCGCAACTGCTGCGCCAGACCGACGCGCAATTGCCTGACGTGATCCTGATCGGCAGCGACGCGCTGATCGCCCGCTACCGGCGCGCCCTCGATGCCAACGGTTTTGCCCAAGTGACCTTGGCGGAGCAGGCCACCGAGCGTGGCCTGTGGCAGGTTGCGGTGCAGGCCGGTCTGATTCAATCCTCCTCTTCGGCCGCTGCCCGGCCCCTTCACGTAGAGAACTGACATGCTCAAGCAAGCCCTCGTGCAAAACGGCCTGGTCGCGATTCTGCGCGGCCTGCGCCCCGAAGAAGCGCCGGCCATCGGTGATGTCCTGTACACCGCCGGTTTCCGCGTCATCGAAGTGCCGCTCAATTCCCCGCAGCCGTACGACAGCATCCGCTTGCTGCGTCAGAGCTTGCCCGCCGATTGCCTGATCGGTGCGGGCACGGTGCTGACGCCGGAGCAAGTGCGCCAGGTCAAGGAAGCTGGCGGCCAGGTCATCGTCATGCCCCACAGTGACCCGAAGGTCCTGCGCGCGGCGAAGGCGGAAGGCCTGTTTCTCTCCCCGGGCGTAGCGACACCGACCGAGGCCTTCGCCGCACTGGCCGAAGGCGCCGACGTACTGAAGATGTTCCCTGCCGAGCAAATGGGCCCGGCGGTGGTCAAGGCCTGGCTGGCGGTGTTGCCGGCCGGTACGGCGCTGATTCCGGTGGGCGGCATCACCCCGGACAACATGAAAGTCTTCCTCGACGCCGGCGTGTCCGGTTTCGGACTGGGTTCGGGGCTGTTCAAGCCCGGCATGAGCGCCGAGGACGTGGCCAGGAGCGCCAAGGCCTATGTCGACGCCTGGCACCAGCACAAGCCTGCCAACAACCAGTGACTGACGCGCTCGTTGCGCCATCGAGCATGTGTTTTTGAATAAGAGAGACAAGACATGAAAATCACCAAACTCACGACTTACATCGTTCCGCCGCGCTGGTGCTTCCTGAAAGTCGAAACCGACCAGGGCGTTACCGGTTGGGGCGAGCCTGTGGTCGAGGGCCGCGCGCACACCGTGGCTGCAGCGGTTGAGGAACTGTCCGACTATCTGATCGGCAAAGACCCGCGCAACATCGAAGACATCTGGACCGTGCTTTATCGCGGCGGCTTCTACCGGGGCGGCGCCATTCACATGAGCGCGCTGGCGGGCATCGATCAGGCGCTGTGGGACATCAAAGGCAAGGCCCTGGGCGTGTCGGTCAGCGACCTGCTCGGCGGTCAGGTGCGGGACAAGATCCGGGTGTATTCGTGGATCGGCGGCGACCGTCCGGCTGACACCGCCCGCGCGGCAAAAGAAGCGGTGGAGCGTGGCTTCACTGCGGTGAAAATGAACGGCACCGAAGAGCTGCAGTTCCTCGACACCTTCGACAAGGTCGATCTGGCCCTGGCCAACGTCGCCGCCGTGCGTGATGCCGTGGGCCCGAACGTCGGCATCGGCGTCGACTTCCACGGTCGCGTGCACAAGCCGATGGCTAAAGTGCTGATGAAAGAGCTGGACCCGTACAAGCTGATGTTCATCGAAGAGCCGGTGCTCAGCGAGAACTACGAAGCGCTGAAGGAACTGGCGCCGCTGACCAGCACGCCGATTGCCCTGGGCGAGCGGCTGTTCTCCCGTTGGGATTTCAAACGCGTGTTGAGCGAAGGCTACGTCGACATCATCCAGCCGGATGCTTCCCACGCCGGCGGCATCACCGAAACCCGCAAGATCGCCAACATGGCCGAAGCCTATGACGTGGCGCTGGCGCTGCATTGCCCGCTGGGCCCGATCGCGCTGGCCGCGTGCCTGCAGCTGGACGCCGTTTGCTACAACGCGTTCATTCAGGAGCAGAGCCTGGGCATTCACTACAACGAAAGCAACGACCTGCTCGACTACATCAAGAACCCCGAAGTCTTCGACTACGACAAGGGCATGGTGAAGATCCCGAACGGGCCGGGCCTGGGCATCGAGATCAACGAAGAGTACGTCAAGGAACGTGCCGCCATCGGCCACCGCTGGCGCAACCCGATCTGGCGCCACGCCGACGGCAGCTTTGCCGAGTGGTGATCCGTCCGTGCTGACTTGATCGTTCCCGCGCTCTGCGTGGGAACAATCATTCGCGAGCAAGCTCGCTCCCACAGGGACTTTGGCTGACCCTGATGTCGAGGGCGCTGACCCTCACGTGGGAGTGAGCGTGCTCACGAAGCTTTTCACGGCTCACTTACACCAAAAAAACTCCAGACCTCAGATAACCATAAAAAGAGGCACTTCCCTTGCGCACACAGACTGCTTCCCAAGCGCGGGCGACCACCGCCACGCCGACCCGCAAACGCTTCTTCATCATGGTGCTGCTGTTCATCACCGTGGTGATCAACTACCTCGACCGCAGCAACCTGTCCATCGCCGCGCCCGCACTGACCAGCGAGCTGGGCATCGACCCGGTGCACGTCGGCCTGATCTTCTCCGCCTTCGGCTGGACCTACGCCGCCATGCAACTGCCCGGCGGCTGGCTGGTGGATCGCGTTCCGCCTCGCATTCTCTACACCGTGGCACTGGCGCTGTGGTCCATCGCGACCATTTTTCTCGGCTTCGTTGGCAGCTTCATCGGCCTGTTCATTTTGCGCATGGCCGTCGGCGCGCTGGAGGCCCCGGCCTATCCGATCAACAGCCGCGTCGTCACCGCCTGGTTCCCTGAAAAAGAACGCGCCACCGCCGTCGGCTTTTACACCTCCGGCCAGTTCGTCGGCCTGGCCTTCCTGACCCCTGTGCTCGCGTGGTTGCAGACCCGCTACGGCTGGCACATGGTGTTCGTCGCCACCGGGGGCGTCGGCGTGCTCTGGGCGGCGATCTGGTACATGGTCTATCACGAGCCCCGCGACTTCAAAGGTATCAACCAGGGTGAGATCGACCTCATCAAGGAAGGCGGCGGCCTGGTCGACATGCAGACCGATGCCTCGAAACGCAAAAGCGGTTTCAGCTGGCAGGACCTCGGCATCGTGCTGACCAAGCGCAAGCTGTGGGGCATCTACCTGGGCCAGTTTTGCCTGAACTCGACGCTGTGGTTCTTCCTCACCTGGTTCCCGACCTACCTGGTCAAATACCGCGGCATGGACTTCATCAAGTCCGGCTTGCTGGCGTCGCTGCCGTTCCTCGCGGCCTTCGTCGGCGTGCTCTGCTCGGGATTCTTTTCCGACTGGCTGATTCGTCGCGGTCATACCGTCGGCTTCGCGCGCAAGACGCCGATCATCGCCGGTCTGCTGATTTCCACCTCGATCATCGGCGCCAACTACGTCGACTCGACCCCGCTGGTGATCGCTTTCCTGGCTCTGGCCTTCTTCGGTAATGGCCTGGCGTCGATCACTTGGTCGCTGGTTTCGACCCTCGCCCCGGCGCGGCTGTTGGGACTGACCGGCGGCACCTTCAACCTGATCGGCAACCTGGCGGCAATTGCCACACCGATCGTCATCGGCTTCCTGGCGTCGGGTGATTCCTTTGCGCCGGCGATCACTTACATCGCCGTTCTGGCGCTGCTTGGGGCGTTGTCCTACATCCTGTTGGTGGGCAAGGTGGAACGCATCGAGTTGTCATGACCCTGTCGATACGTAACGAGGGACGTCAATCACGTGCCCGGTGACGGACGTTTGCTTGAGAGAGGCATGGAAGCCGTCAATGCCTGGGTAAGACCGGGCTTGAGGGTGGTCTAGATCAAAGAGAGCACTATTTCGAGCCGGTGCTCAGGCGCTCACCGGATCGCTACTGAACCGTTTGAAGGGTCGAAGTGGACCCTTCAAACGGTTTTTAGTATCAGGCAAGAGCACCTGAGCTGGCGCAGGCTTTCAGGCAGCTTTTGAAATTAGAACTCCCAATTCAGCGACAGCCCTACGCCGTGGGTTTTATCCCGGGCGCCCAGCAGGCCGTTGTAGTCCAGGTTGATCCGCGCATCCCGGTTCAAGGCAAGGCTGGCGCGGGCGCCCACGACGGCGGCGTCCCGGTCCATGGACACGCTTTGCACGGCGAAGCTATTCACCCCGCTGGCAAAGGCCAGGTGCTGCTCGGCCGAGGTATCGCTCAGGTTATGCTGCCAGCCCAACGTACCTGAGACGTCCAGTTTCTGGGTATCGGTGAGGTTGAACCGGCTACCGGCACGCACGCCCAGTGTGGACAGCACCGTGTCGCGGGTGTCGTCATTCCCCTTGAGCGCCGTGGCGCCTCCCTTCTCCGTAAAGCTGTCGCTGTCGAAGTGAACGTAGGCCAGGTTGGCGAAAGGCTCCAGCGCCAAAGGCTGCAGGTTGAGGCGATAGGCCGCTTCGGTGAACACCTGGGTCGATTGCGCGTCGCGCTTGACCTTCAGGCGGTCGGCCGAAGTACCCAGTTGCAGGTCTCGCTTGACGTCAATGCGGTGCCAGCTATGGGATGCACCTGCGGTCAGGCGCAACGCCCCTTCCTCGTGGCCAATGTACGCACCCAGGTGGTAGCTATCGGCGGAGGCGCTGGAATGGGTGTCGTCACCCATGCCTAACGAGGTATCGCTGTAACCGACCATGGCGCCCAACCGGGTGTGCTCAGCCACCAGGCCGTCCACACCGGCGAGCAGGCCGCCCAGGGATGAGGTTGAGCTGGCGCTGTCGCTGCTGCCGGCGTTCTTGCCCCAGGCACCCAGGCCTTTCACCCACAGGTTGTTGCCTTCAACGCCCGCCGCAGGCTGGTCGTACAGCCCTTCGACGCGCAGGCGATCACCTACGGCATCACGTACCTGACGGCTGTCGTTGATCAGCTGAGTGGCGATGGCCGGATGCACTTCGCCGGACAACTGGGTGTAGGCACGCCGGGCGGTAGCGGCATCAGGGCTCAACAGCAGCTCTTCGTACACCGCGTTACCGGCCCCTAATTGCTCGGCGGCCGCCGCTACGTTGGCCTGGTTAGCGGTTTGCGCGGCGCTGGCGAAGCTGTCCCCGTTGCGCTCCAGGGCCAGGGCAACGCCCGTACCGCTGTAGGCCAGGTTGCCATCCAGGAAAGCGTAGTTATCCAGCACCGACCCAAACTGGCCCTGCACGCCGCCAGCGGCTTGCAGCACGCTGAACGGCCGGCCGATCAGGCTGTTGACCTCGCCTGTGGTGAAGCCGGCACCGTTTTCCAGCGAGAGGGCCATGGTCGCACCGCTCACCGTAGCCTGTCCGCCGGCGATGATGCGGTCGCTGCCAGCGGGCGACAACTCCACCGCATACACAGCGCCGGGCGCCAGGTTAAGGTCGCCCGCCACGTGTAAGGTACCCACGGAATTACCCGGCGCCACCGTACCGCCACGGTTGGCGGCAAGGGACGCGACCCGGCCGTTGCCGCCCAGTATGCCGGTGTCGTTGACGGTCACCGCCGAGGCCAGCGAACCATTGACCGCCAGGCGCCCTTCATTGACCAGGGTTGGGCCGCTGTAGGTGTTGGCGCCGGTCAGCACCAAGGTACCGATACCCAGCTTGGTCAAGCCGCCATGCCCGGCTATGTCATTGCTCCACACGTCCCGCCCGCATTGTGGCCCGCTGCAGAGGCGCTGGGTCGGTTTACCGGCATCGACCACCGCGCCGGTACCCGGCAGGTTGGCAACGAACTGGCTGTCGCCATAGGCGCCGCCGATACGAAACTCGGCGGGAATATCCGCCTCGGTGACGAACATGCTCGGGCCGTTGACGGCCTTCCCCAGGTTGATCATGCCCCAGCCATAGAGTGCGTCCACGCTAGGCGCGCCGAGGTCGGTGGCGGTGGTTTTCAACACGTCGGCCACCTGTGCGCCGGTCATGTAGGGGAAGCGCTCCATCAGTACCGCCATGCTGCCCGCGACATGGGGCGCGGCCATGGAGGTACCGTTTTTGTTGGCCCAGCCCACGGTCAGGTCTTCCAAGCTGGTGCCGTTGAGCACGGAGCTGTAGATCCGCGTACCTGGCGCCGACACGCAGAAGCTGGCCGTGTAACCGCAGCGAGAAGAAAAGGTGCTCAAGGTGTAAGGCGTGGTGCCGGCGGCCGCGGCGTTCGGGTTTTGCTGCAAGGCAGCAACCGTCAGCCAGTTGGGGGCGATCTCTGGCACGAAATACCCGAGTCCGGCCATGGCGTCCGGGTTGTTCAGGTTGTAGTCGTTACCTGCTGCGAAAATGGTGACCACGCCGCTGCGCGCTGCATCGATGGCGCCCTGATAAGCGCCCCCTGGACGAGTGCCGAGGATCTGTCGGATCTGATCGAACTGCAGCTGCGCATCCTGCACGGTGAAGTGCGGAAAGGCCGGGTCGCGACCGCCCTGGTCGAAGCGGTCGGTAATGCCGATGCCCCAGCTGTTATTGATGATGCGCGCGCCACTGCTGACCAATGCGTTCCAGCCAGCCTGGTAAACCGCGCCGTCGTTGCCCAGCACAATCCCGTCTTCCGGGCCTGGGTCGCCGTTGTCGGCGCTGATGATCTGGGCGTTGAAGGCCACGCCGTGCATGGGCCCGCCGTCTCGGTTGCCGCCAGCGATGCCACCTACGTGGGTGCCGTGGTTACCCAGCCGGCCGTTGGAGTCAGGGGTAGGGGCGCCGTCGTAACGGAAGGCGTCGCCGGCCTTTACCGGAATATAGGGGTCGGTGTACTCGCGAATGCCACTGGTAACCAGATTGATCACCTTATCCGGGCTGGCGAATTCCGGGTGCGGTGCGTACACCGGCTGATCGAAAATCCCCAACTTCACGCCCTTGCCGGTGTAACCGGCCGCGTAGGCCTGGTCGGCGTTGATCGCGCCCAGCCCCCATTGGGCCGTGAACTCCGGGCTGCGCCAACTGGCGACATTCCCGGTCTGGCCGGCTTCTACGTAAGGCGCAGCATGGGCTACACCGAGGATGGCCAGGTAACAGCCGAGGGCGCCGCAAGAAGCGCGATTGGCTTGCCGAATAGCGTGCCGAATGGAGCTGACAGCAACCTGTCGAGTGGTGAATAGCTCTTTCATAGATATAACTGTCCTTAGTTAGCGCACACAAAACCCCGCGCGAATGCCGTCTTGGCATCCGCGTCGTTCTTTTTCCAGCAATGGGTAGGTTGAAACATTCAGCTTTATGCAAGCGGTGGGCAACGGCCTGGCTCGCCCCGCCGCTTTGCGTTTAGAACTGCCAGTTAAGGCTCAAGCCGATGCCGTGGCTTTTTTCACGGCTGGCCAATTGGCCGTTGTAGTCCAGGCTAACGCTGGCCTCACGGCTCAGCGCCATGCGGGCATGGGCACCCACCAGGGCCGCGTCACGCACCAGGGGCGAACTTTCGATGCCAAAGCTGCTGCCGCCTGCCGCAAAGGCCATGTGCTGCTCTGAATCGGTGTCGCTCAGGTTGTGCTGCCAGCCCAGGCTGCCGGAGAGGTCCAGCTTCTGATGATCATTGATTGCGATGGTTTTAAGCGCCCGTACACCCAGCGTGCCGAGCACGGCTTCACGGGTATCGCTGCCGGATGCAAGTGCTGCGGCATCTCCCTTCTCGCTGAAGCTGTCAGTGCCAAGGTGTACATAGGCCAGGTTAGCGAAGGGCTCAAGCACTGCGGGCTGCAACTGAATACGGTACGCCGCTTCGGTGAATACCTGTGCGGTTTGCGCATCGTGCTTGGTTTTCTCCCGGCCACTGGCGCCGCCGACCTGTATATCGCGCTTGCCATCGATCCGGTGCCAACTGTAGGCACCGCCGAGGGTCAAGCGCCAGGCGCCGATCTCATGACCCAGGTAGGCGCCCAGATGGTAGCTGTCCACTGATGCACGGGAATGGGTACCCGAGCCCATATTGATCGAGCTGTCACTGTAGCCGCCGATCAGGCCAAGGCGCGTGTCGTCACCTACGTCGCCGTCGACCCCCGCCAGCACGCCGCCAATGGACGAGGTATAGCCAGCCGTATCGCTACGGGAATCCGTTTTGCCCCACGCGCCCAAGGCCTTGAACCAGACATTGTCTTGCGCCGCCGTATTGGCATCGGCGCCGAACACGCTGGCGCCCAGGCGCTCGCCAACCGCATCACGCACATAGCGGCTGTCGTTGATCAACTGGGTGGCGACTGCCGGGTAGATCTCGCCCGACAGCTGCTGGAAACTCTCTTGTGCCGAGGCGGCACTTGGCGCGAGCAGCAGGTTTTCATACACCGCGTTGCCCGCCCCCAATTGCTCGGCGGCCGAAGCCACGGCTGCCTGGTTGGGGGTTTGCGCCACGCTGTCGAAAGCCGCCGTGCGTTCGATATTCAGCGCAACGCCGTTAGCGGCGTAGTCCAACCGGCCGCCGAGGAAAGCGTAGTGGGAGGTGACCGCTGCGAACTGCCCGTTCACACCATTGGCGGCCTGCAACACGCTGTACTGGCGGCCAAGCAGGGTCTGGCCAGGCGTGGCATTCAAGGCCAGCGGTGTTGGGTCCAGGGCCAGGGTCATGTTGGCCCCCGACACCGTGGCACTGCCGGTGGCCACAATGCGGTCACTGGCCGTTGGCGAAAGCTCCACCGCGTAGGTTGAGCCTGGCGCGAAGGTTAAGTCACCGTTCACTCGCAAGGTGCCGATGGAGTTACCCGGCGCCACCTGCCCGCCGCTCAACGCGGTGAGGTTACCGACCTGCCCATTGCCGCCCAAGGTGCCACCCGCATTGACCTGCACGGCGGACGCAAGGGAGCCATTGACCGACAGCACACCACCGTTGACCTGGGTATCGCCGCGATAGGTATTGTTCCCTTCAAGGATCAATCGGCCCGCGCCGGACTTGATCAGGCTCCCTTGGTACTGGCGCTGAGCCGCGGCCGCAGCACGGGCGGTGCCCACGGCGTAGTCGGTCTGGTCCTGTTGGCTGGCACTGCTGGCCACGCCGTTCTGCCAGCCTCTGTTGACCAGGGTTTGCCGCCAGGCGGCCTGTTCGGCAGTGTCCTCGGCCTGACGCTGGATCAACGCCTGATCAGAAATATCGTTACTCCAGACATCGGTTCGGCCGGCGCCCAAGGTGGCATCGAAGGTGCCCAGCAACTGGCCTGGCCCACGCATGGCCCGCTCCAGGTTGACCACGCCCCAGCCCACAGTGCCATTAGGCGCCTGGGTGACCGAACCATCGAGCTGGGTCGCGGTGGTGAGCAGCACCTGCAAGGCCTGTTCGTTGTTCATGTAAGGGTAGCGCTCCATCACCAGCGCCAGTGCGCCGGTGGCATGGGGCGCGGCCATGGACGTACCGGACTTGAGCGCATAACCGCCGCCCGGCACGGTGCTGTTGATCAGCCTCCCCGGTGTGGTGATGCACCAATATTTGGCAATGCCGCACTGGTTGTAGCGCTGGGCATTGGCGCTATCCAGGCCAGACACCGCCAGCCAGTGGCCTTCTAGGTCGGGCTCGAAATACGGCAGCGCAGAACGCACACTGGCGTTCGCATAGCCAGTATTGCCAGCACTGAAGACGTTAATCACGCCCTTGCGCGAGACGTTAGCCGCTTCATCCAGCCAGGTGCCCCGGTTGTAATGCTGGGCATAAGCGGCCTGCACGCCTTCCAGTGTCGCGTAGGTCACATCCGGCGGCTGGCTACCCCAACTGTTGTTAATCGCCCGCACACCGGCATCGGCCAGCGCGCCATAGGCCGCCTTGAAGTACTGCGGGTCTGGGCTCGGGCCAAACAAGAAGCTATCGCTCTGGTTGGTGTTGGCCACATAGATTTGCGCGTTGTACGCCACGCCATGCATGCCGACGCCATCGCGCGCCGCGCCCATGGTCCCGGTCACGTGTGTGCCGTGGGTATCGTTATTAGGGTTGATGGCACCCGTGACGCTAAAGGGCGAACCGTTTACGTAGGTGCCGCTGGCCGTTACCGCATGGTAGCGGGATGGGCTGGCTTCGGGATGAGAGGGGTCGAATCCCGAGTCCATCGCGCCGATTTTTACGCCGTTGCCGGTGATACCGGCAGCATAGGCCTGATCAGCCTGGATACGGCCCAATCCCCAGTCGCTCTGAAATTCTTCCGAGCGCCAACTGGCCGCGTCGCCTAACTTGCCCTGTTCTGCATAGTCGGCATACGCCGAACAGCCAAAGGTAAAAGACAACGCGCAAAGTGCGGTCGTGGTTGCGGGTTTAATGGAATAACGGACAGCATTGGACGGCTTGAACCTTCGCATCCCTGCACACCTTTTGTATTTATTAGCTCCCTAGTGAGCGCTGTAAGAAAATAGTCCGCTCCGCAGGGTATGGCAACTCATTTGTTTCAATTTTGATACAAAGCCAGTGGCTAGAAAATATGCAGGTAATTTGGCAAAAGGCGCTGTGATGCGGAAGCTAGAAGGCCCAGGCACAACTAAAAAGTATTGCGGATAGTGGCCTTTTAGTTGCATTGTCGAAAGGTAGCGCGTTTTTAGTTGATCTGGCGTGCGTCTTGGCGAACCTTCCACAGTCACGAGTTCTATACGGGATGCGTAGCAAGGATTTATTCAAGTCATAAATAGCGGAAATCAACCGTAATAAGCGTTAAGTACACGAGTACCGAAGGGGCCGCTGGCGCAATTACTATGTTTGCGCAACTTACCGCAGTGCTGGCAACGGTAGGCGATGCTTCGTAAGTAAGATGCTCTGCAGCGCTGGCAGGCTTCAAGGCTGGCGACGATAATGACGCCGGTTTTCTGATTCGATAAGGCGCGCCATGCAAGATGCATCCGACACCGCCGTCACTGGCAAAGACCCTGCACCCACCGGCACGCAAACGCTGATTCGCGGCCTGGGCGTGATTCAGGCGGTCGCCAGAGGCGCTCGCGACCTCAAGGAAATCGCCCGCCTGATCGGCACCACGCGCAGCACCACCCACCGGCTTGCCAGTTGCCTGGTGGAGGAGCGTTACCTGCGGGTGTTGCCGCAAACGGGTTATGTGCTGGGGCCAAGGTTGATCGAGCTGGGATTCCAGGCCCAGGAAGAAGTGCCGCTGCTGGTGCTCGCCAGACCCTTTCTTGACGAACTGTCGGCGCTCACCGGCGACACCGTGCACCTGGCGATGCGCGACGGTGACGAGGTCTTGTACCTGCATAAAAATCCCGGGCGCAATGGCCCGGAAATGCGTTCGCGGGTGGGCCATCGCATGCCGCTGGCCCGCACCGGCATCGGCAAGGCGTTGCTGCTGGACAGCCCGGAAAGCGAATGGCAACGGCTGTACGAAATCAGCGTGCCGACCACCGGCAAAAACCCGCTGTGGCCGGCCCATGAAGAACAGACCTGGGAGCAGGTGCAGGCGCGCATGCACGAGTACGTGCGGGGCGGTTATGCATTCGATCTGGAAGACAACGAGCCGTCCATTCGCTGCGTGGCCGCGCCGGTGCGTGACGCCAGCAAACAGATCGTCGCTGGCATCAGCATCGCCAGCACGGTGCCGTACATGCCGCTGGAAAAAATGGCCGACCTGGTGCCGGTGATCAAGGACGCGGCGGCACGGCTGTCGGCCGAGTTGGGCGGCTAGCGTGTCGCTGCGCAGAGCAGGAAGGGGTGAACGGGCGAAACGTTGACGCAGCGGGCGGCAATCACACGCTGTTGAAGCCCGGAAAGTGCCTGCAGCTGACGAGATCGAGAAATGGCTTTGCGATTGACCCAACCATAACCCCGACCCGCGGTCCTAATTGTTCAGAGGCCAGCGGCCGTCCGGCCAAGGCACGCGTGATTCGGGAAGGAGGGATGTTATGGCGAGTAGAAAAAAAATACAGCTCACACCGCTGCTGCTGCTTCAGGAACTCACCACCCTTTTGCTGGAGCATTTTGAGCAGGCCTGCGGACAAGCCCTCGCTGACGCTGAGAAGAAGCTTTCCAAGTTCGAAAAGAAGCACAGCAAGGTGGAAAAAAAGCGTGGCAAGCAGCGGGACCGTCTCGACTCCACGCCTACCGCAAAACGAAAAAAGCAGACGAAGTTGCGAGCCACTCTCTCACTGCTTGAGGCCGCTTTGGTTGAGTTGCAACTTCAGATCGATGAGACCCGGCAATACATCAGCCACTTGAAGCACGACATCCACGTAAGTCTCACGTTGGTGCAGGGCGTGGGCAAGGTGCGTGAAGCCGCCAGTGAAATGCTGCGCCAGCGCGAAGGCGGAGGCAGCTCGCCAGCCGCACAAACGGAAGTGGCCGCCAAGTCTGCTGTGAAGCCTTCGCCCGCAACCCTGCGCGCTGAAAAGCAGGCCACAGCACTGAAAGCGATTGCTAATGCGGTGGTCGCCAAGCCCACAGTGACGGTGGTCAAGGGACGAAAGCATGCACCCAGCGAGGTTGCACCATTGGCCCACGGGGTCGCCGAGGCCAGCGCTGCGCCCGAGCCGGATGAGGCGCCTCATGCTGAATCCGCGCTCCGGCCGGAGTGGCTCGAGCGCTCGCTGTAGGGGGGTCGCCGGTCGCCCCGCATTGCGCGGGGCGACCGGTGGATCAGGCCTTCAACGTGGCCATGTCAATCACGAAACGGTATTTCACGTCACCGGCGATCATGCGGCTGTAGGCCTCGTTGATGTTCTTGATGTCGAGCATCTCGATGTCGCAGGTGATGCCATGCTCGGCGCAGAAATCCAGCACCTCCTGGGTTTCGGCGATGCCCCCGATCAGTGAACCCGCCAGCACACGACGCTTCATCACCAGATTGGCCGCATGCAGCGCCGGATCGACGGGTTCGATCAGGCCGACGAGAATGTGCACGCCGTCAAAACGCAGGGTTTCCAGGTAGGGGTTCAAGTCGTGCTGCACCGGAATGGTGTCCAGCAGGAAGTCGAAATGACCGGCAGCGGCTTTCATCTGCTCGGCATCCGTCGAGACGATGACGTGATCGGCGCCCTGACGACGACCTTCTTCAGCCTTGCTCGCCGAGCGGGTGAACAGCGTCACTTCCGCGCCCATGGCCTTGGCGAACTTGATGCCCATGTGGCCCAGGCCGCCCATGCCCAGCACGCCCACTTTGTCGCCGGCCTTGACGCCGTAATGCTTGAGCGGCGAGTAGGTGGTGATGCCCGCACACAGGATTGGCGCCGCAGCGGCCAGGTCGAGTTTCTCCGGGATACGCACGACGAAGTGCTCGCTGACCACGATGCTGTTGGAATAGCCGCCCATGGTGTTGCTGCCGTCGACGCGGTCCGGAGTGGCGTAGGTCATGGTTGGACCTTCGAGGCAATATTGCTCGAGGTCCTGCGCGCAGGCTTCGCACTGACGGCAGGAATCGACCATGCAGCCGACGCCGACCAGATCGCCGACTTTGTGCTTGCTGACGTTGGCGCCGACTTCGGTGACCTTGCCGACGATCTCGTGGCCCGGCATCAGCGGGTACACGGCGATGCCCCACTCGTTGCGTGCCTGGTGGATGTCGGAGTGGCAGACGCCGCAGTAGAGGATCTCGATGGCCACGTCGTCCGGCCGCGGGCTGCGGCGGCTGAACGTCATGGGGGCGAGGGGAGCGGTGGCGGACTGGGCGGCGTAACCGATGGCTGTGTACATGAAGAACCTCGCAAAAACGATGACGGTTGAGGCGGTGCATTGTCCGCAGCCGGGACGTCGCCGGCCATGGTCATTCCTCCGCCTGTCATGCCTGATCCTCCGAACCTGACACATCGATTCACGCGGCGCGGGGCTGATCTGCGATGATGGCGGTGTCAAATCCTCCGTATGGCTGCCCATGTCTCCTGTTTCTCATTCCGACGCCAACGCCGAGTTGGTCTCTCTCATCAAGCCCCTGGCGCCGCGCCCGGGTTTCGTCGATACCCTCGTGCCGGGCGTGCAGGCGATGTCCTGGGATTACTACGTCGCCAGCAGCCCGCAGATCTATGAACCCAGCCTGGTGATCATCGCCCAGGGCAGCAAACTCGCGCGCCTCGGCCCGCGAACGCTGGAATACGGCGCCGGTCATTATCTGGTGCAGGCGTTGTCGGTGCCGTTCATGTGCGAGACCTTCGCCACGGCCGAAGCGCCCATGTATGGCGTCGCCGTATCAATCGATCGCGCGCTGCTGGGCGAGCTGGTGCAGACCATGGGCGAGGCGCCGAACGTGAAGGTCAGGGCGCAGACGCCGGAGTCCATGACCTCCGCCGAGCTGGATGCGCCGATGCGCGAAAGCGTCGAGCGGTTGCTGCGCTGCCTGCACGATCCGCTGGACGCGCAAGTGATGGGGCAGGCCCGTGTCAGGGAAGTGGTGTACGCCGCGTTGCGCGGTCCCCAAGCCGGAGTGCTGCGGGCATTGGTCGAACAGACCGGCCATTTCGCGCGCATTGCGGCGTCGCTGCAATACCTGCGCGACCATTACGATCAGGCCCTGAGCGTCGAGGATCTGGCCCGCTGCGCAAACATGAGCGCCTCGACCTTTCATGAGCATTTCAAGCGCAGCACGCTGTTGTCGCCCGTTCAGTACCTGAAACGCGTGCGGCTGCTCAAGGCTCAGCAGATGCTCATCGGCGAGGGCATGGGGGTGGCGCAGGTCGCGCACAAGGTCGGGTATCAGAGCACGTCGCAATTCAGTCGCGAGTACAAACGCTACTTCGAGCGCAATCCGGGGGAAGAGGGCGAGCGGCTGAAGATATCAGCGTGAGGGGTGATGCCGAACCTCGAAAGCTTCCCGGCTAAAGCCGGTCCTACGGAGGTTACGCGGTGTCTTTGTGGGACCGGCTTCAGCCGGGAAGAGGCCAGTGTGCGCAACATCAATTGTGCGATGTGGCCGCTGACGCCTTCCCGGCTAAGCCGGTCCTACTCAGAATCCATTACATATTGGGATAGGTCGGGCCGCCTGCGCCTTCCGGTGCTACCCAGGTAATGTTCTGCGACGGATCCTTGATGTCACAGGTTTTACAGTGGACGCAGTTCTGCGCGTTGATCTGGAAGCGCTTCGCGCCGTCTTCCTGGGTCACTACCTCGTACACCCCCGCCGGGCAGTACCGCTGAGCAGGCTCATCCCACTTGGGCAGGTTGACGCTGATCGGGATGCTCGGATCCTTCAGCTTCAGGTGGCACGGCTGCTCTTCTTCGTGGTTGGTGCCGGAGATGAACACCGAGCTTAATTTGTCGAAGCTCAGCTTGCCGTCGGGTTTCGGGTAATCGATCTTCTTCGAATCGGCCGCCAGCTTCATGCACGCGTAGTCCGGCTTGGTGTCGTGCAGGGTGAAGGGGATCTTGCCGCCGAACAGGTTCTGGTCGATGAAGTTGAACGCGCCACCGAAGATCGCGCCGAACTTGTGCACCGCCGGGCCGAAGTTGCGGCTGGCGAACAGCTCTTCATGCAGCCAGCTGGCCTTGAAGCCCTCGACGTAGCCGTTGAGCGCGTCGCCACCCTCGTTGCCGGCGAACAGCGCATCCGCCACCGCTTCAGCGGCGAGCATGCCGGACTTCATGGCGGTGTGGCTGCCCTTGATCTTGGCGAAGTTCAGCGTGCCCAAGTCGCAGCCGATCAGCGCGCCGCCGGGGAAGACCATCTTCGGCAGCGAATTCAGGCCGCCCTTGCAGATGGCCCGCGCGCCGTAGCTGATGCGCTTGCCGCCTTCCAGATACTGTTTGAGGACCGGATGGTGCTTGAGGCGCTGGAACTCATCGAACGGCGACAGGTACGGGTTGGCATAGGACAGGTCGACGATCAGCCCGACCACGACCTGATTGTTTTCCAGGTGGTAAAGGAACGAGCCGCCGGTGTTTTCGGTGCCCATGATGTCCAGCGGCCAGCCGGCGGTGTGCACCACCAGGCCTGGCTGATGTTTGGCCGGATCGACTTCCCAGATTTCCTTCAGGCCGATGCCGTAATGCTGGGCGTCGGCTTCGCTGTCTAGGTTGAAGCGGTTGATCAGTTGCTTGCCGATGTGACCACGGCAGCCTTCGGCGAACAGCGTGTACTTGCCGCGCAGTTCCATGCCAGGGGTGTACAGGCCTTCTTTCGGATTGCCTTCACGGTCCACGCCCAGATCGCCGGTGAGAATCCCGCGGACCACGCCGTTTTCATCGATCAGCGCTTCCTGAGCCGCAAAGCCCGGGTAGATCTCTACGCCCAGGTTCTCGGCCTGCTGCGCCATCCAGCGGCACAGGTTGCCCAAGGAGATGATGTAGTTGCCTTCGTTGTGCATGGTCTTGGGCACGAATGCGCCCGGGACTTTCTGACTGGCGTCGGCACCGGTCAGCACATAGATGTCGTCACTTTTGACCGGTGTGTTGAGCGGGGCGCCGAGGGCTTTCCAGTCAGGGAACAACTCGTTGAGGGCGCGGGGTTCGAACACCGCACCGGAGAGGATGTGGGCACCGACTTCGGAGCCTTTTTCCACCACGCAGACGCTGATTTCCTGACCGGCGTCAGCGGCTCTCTGTTTCAGGCGGCAAGCGGCAGACAGCCCGGCGGGCCCGGCTCCGACGATGACGACGTCGAACTCCATAAATTCGCGTTCCACAGGCTATCTCCTACTCAAGGCTCAACGGCGTATTTTTTTATTGATGGCTAAACCGACACCGGGAAGGTCGTTGGCCCGGGTGTCATCTCAAAGGCGCGCATTATATCTACACCACCTCACAGGTCCAATACAAACGTTTGTTTGAATCGGCCGAAACCCTGATAAATCATGGTGAGACGGCTTGTGACTGGCGTTTATGTCGTATTGACCCGACTAGACGTTGCGGTCAAGATACGGGCGGTTTTGCGCTGGCTACGGGTTGGCTGTCAGCCCTGATGATTGCGTACGAACCGTCGGTAGCAGAACACCGGTAAAAGCAACGTGAGCATCGCCCCGCGCAACCGTCAGCCTCAGGCCGGCGGCGCTGCAGTTTACACGGGCGATCGGCGTCTGGCTTGGATTGCCGCCGTAGCGTGACCGCTTTTGCTGACATCCGCATTCAGCAACCGTGAATACGTTGTTTTCACAGGTGTTCCTTACACTGACGAATACCCATCGCCGGGCCTGGCCTGGCGATTTCTTTTCACCGGAGAGAAACGAGGAATCCATGAAGGTTCTTGTAGCTGTCAAACGAGTGGTCGACTACAACGTCAAGGTTCGCGTCAAAGCGGACAACTCCGGCGTCGATCTCGCCAACGTTAAAATGTCGATGAACCCCTTCTGCGAAATCGCTGTAGAAGAAGCCGTGCGCCTGAAAGAGAAGGGCGTTGCGACCGAGATCGTCGTCGTTTCCATCGGCCCGACCACCGCTCAGGAGCAACTGCGTACCGCGCTGGCACTGGGTGCCGATCGCGCCATCCTCGTGGAATCCGCGGACGAACTGACCTCCCTGGCCGTGGCCAAGTTGCTCAAGGCCGTTGTCGACAAGGAGCAGCCGCAACTGGTCATTCTCGGCAAGCAGGCGATCGACAGCGACAACAACCAGACCGGCCAGATGCTGGCTGCGCTGAGCGGTTATGCCCAAGGCACCTTCGCCTCCAAAGTCGAAGTGTCCGGCGACAGCGTCAACGTCACCCGTGAAATCGACGCCGGCGCGCAGACCGTATCGCTCAAGCTGCCAGCCATTGTCACCACCGACCTGCGTTTGAACGAGCCGCGCTACGCGTCGCTGCCAAACATCATGAAAGCCAAGAAGAAGCCCCTCGAAGTGCTGACGCCTGATGCGTTGGGTGTTTCGACTGCGTCCACCAACAAGACCCTGAAAGTTGAAGCCCCGGCTGCCCGCAGCGCAGGCATCAAGGTCAAGTCGGTTGCTGAACTGGTTGATAAACTGAAAAACGAAGCGAAGGTGATCTGATGACGACCCTGGTTATCGCTGAGCACGAAAACGGCGCAATCGCTCCCGCCACCCTGAATACCGTTGCCGCAGCCACCAAAATCGGTGGTGACATCCACGTTCTGGTCGCCGGCCTGAACGTCGCTGCCGTCGGCGAAGCTGCTGCAAAAATCGCCGGTGTGTCCAAGGTCCTCGTGGCTGACAACGCCGCCTACGAGCACCAACTGCCGGAAAACGTCGCCCCGCTGGTGGTCGAGCTGGCTTCGGCTTACAGCCACGTGCTGGCTGCCGCAACTTCCAACGGCAAGAACATCCTGCCTCGCGTCGCAGCGCACCTGGACGTCGATCAGATCTCCGAGATCATCTCGGTCGAAAGCGCTGACACCTTCAAGCGCCCGATCTATGCCGGTAACGCTATTTCGACCGTTCAGTCGTCGGCAGCCGTGAAAGTCATCACCGTTCGCGCCACCGGCTTCGATGCAGTGGCAGCCGAGGGCGGTTCTGCTTCGGTTGAAGCCGTGAGCGCAGCCCACGATGCCGGCAAGTCGTCCTTCGTCAGCGAAGAACTGGCCAAGTCCGATCGTCCGGAACTGACCGCTGCCAAGATCGTCGTTTCCGGCGGCCGCGGCATGCAGAACGGTGACAACTTCAAGCACCTGTACACCCTGGCTGACAAGCTGGGTGCAGCGGTCGGCGCTTCCCGCGCGGCCGTCGACGCAGGCTTCGTGCCCAACGACATGCAGGTCGGCCAGACCGGCAAGATCGTCGCGCCGCAGCTGTACATCGCGGTCGGCATCTCCGGCGCGATCCAGCACTTGGCCGGCATGAAAGACTCCAAAGTGATTGTCGCGATCAACAAGGACGAAGAAGCGCCGATCTTCCAGGTGGCCGATTATGGCCTCGTGGCGGATCTGTTCGAAGCGATCCCCGAGTTGGAGAAGCTGGTTTAATCCACTTCCCTGACTTATAAAGAGAACCCGTTCGTTCGGGCTGCCGCAAGCGTGTTCACTATGAACCAGCGCTCAGGCAGTCGGAGCTGACGGGTTTTTTTATGGGCTCAAAAAAGGACGTTGTCATGTTGTCGCCAAAGCAGACGCTGGCTTCACTGCTGGGTGGGTTGCTGTTGCTGCCGTCGCTGGCCTGGTCGGCGGGCAAGTGTGACCGGCTGATCGTCACCGGCAGCCCTGACGCCCCGCCGTACCTGTGGCGCGACCCGCAGGACCCCAAGCACCTGATGGGCGCCAATGCCGACCTGCTCAAGGAGGTGGCGCAGCAGATCGGCGTCAAGGTCGAGCTGCTGTATGGCGGCAAGCGCAGCCAGGCCCTGGAAGAGGTGCGCACCGGGCGCATGGACCTGCTCGCCGACACGCCGCTCAACAGCGCCGAGTTGGAATCCCTGGACTTCATCCACCCGCCCATTGCCCAGAACGAAATCATGGTCTGGACCCGCAACGGTCATGAGCAGCCGTTCAATTCCCTGGCCGATCTACAGGGCCATCCCGGCGCCATGTCCGAAAAGACCCGCGTGACCGCCGGATTCGATGAGGCGATCAAGGCGCACCTGACACTCGAGAAGCAGCCCAGCCTCCCCAAGGCCTTTCAGAAACTGGCGGCGGGGCAGGTCGAGTTTGTCCTCGCCGGCCGCTATGCCAGTATGGCCGTGACCCAGGCGCTGGACATCGCCAAAGACCTGCAAACCCAGCCAATGCCCCTCGATCGGCCGGGGTTCTATCTGGCGCTGTCGTTCAACTCCGCCTGCAACGATCCATGGCTGCGCGGACAGCTGGCGAAAAAAATGACAGAATTGGCGGCTTCCGGTCGCTCCAGTGAAGCCGTCACGCGCAATCTGGACCTGTGGAAAATTCAATTGCAGCAGTCCGGCAGCGCCCTCCATCAGTAGGAATGTGTTTTGAGCTTTCTTTTGAAAATCCAGCCTGTATTCGCCGCCGTCGTGCTCGCCGCCCTCGTGGGCTGTGCCAATGACCCGGCGCCCACCGAACAACTCAAGCTCACCGAACAGGCCGTCGCCCAGGCCACTGCGGTCGGTGCTACGGATGACGAACCAGACCTGGTGACAGCGCAGGCGAAGCTGGCCCAGGCTCGCGCCGACATCGCGGACAAGTCCTACAAGGACGCTCGCATGCAGGCCGAACAGGCCGAGCTGGACGCGCGTCTGGCCGAGGCCCGAGTGCTGACGCAGAAGAGCGAAGCGCAGGTGGCCCAGGTCAATATCCGCCTCGAGCGTCTGCGCAAGCAGTTGGGGGCTGGCCAATGAATGCCGTTGCGCGAAGCCTCAGTCTCGGCCTCTTGCTGGCCAGTGCCGGTCTTGCCGGCTGTGCCGGCCACCAGAACAGTGAGCAGGCGCTGCAGGGCGCCATTGCCGATTACCAGAAGGTCAAGGAAGACACCAACGTTCTGCGCAGCGCGCCGAAGGACGTCATCCGCGCCGGCGAGTTGCTGGGCAGGGCCGAGCGCCTGTCGAGCTACATCGGCAGCGCTGACGACGTCAGTCATTACGCCTACCTGAGCAGCCGTTACAGCGCGATCGCCCGGGAGCACAGCAAGCTGCTGTTGAATCAGGAAAAGCTCGCGCGGCTGGAGCTGGAACGTCAGCGTCTGCAACTGGCGCTGCGTGAAGCCAAGCTGGCCGGCGCACAGCAGCAGGGCAAGTGGGCCGAAGATCAGGTGATCAGCCTGTCGACACAGCAGAACGAGCGCGGGCTGGTGATGACGCTGGGCGACATGCTGTTTGACACCGGCCGCGCCGAACTGAAAAGCTCGGCCAATCGCACGGTGCTGAAGGTCGTGCAGTTCCTGCAATTCAATCCCAAGCGCGTGGTGCGCATCGAGGGCTACACCGACAGCACCGGCGACGCTCAGGAAAACCTCGCGCTGTCGAAAGACCGGGCACAGGCCGTGGCTGACGTGCTGTCTGATCTGGGCATTGAGGAAGACCGGATTCAGGTCGAGGGTTACGGTGATCAGTACCCGGTGGATGCAAACACCTCCGAAAGCGGTCGTGCGCAGAATCGCCGTGTGGAAATTGTGTTCTCAGACGACAAGGGCCATCTGAGCGCGCCTCGTTAAGGATCACGGGATTGTCAGAATCCGGGTGATTCAAACACCGCGCCCTCTAGCCGGAACAGGAACTGTCACCGTACACTTCCGAACTGTTCCGGTGATCCTTTCGTTTCGATCGCCGCACGCATGATCAAAGCACGGGATCGAGGGACGCGAAATGACCAGTCTGTTGCTGTACCAACGTATTGCCCAACAGCTGGCCGAAGACATTCGCCGGGGTGTGTATCAGCCCGGCGAACGCGTGCCCTCGGTGCGCAAGATGAGCTCCCAGCTCAATGTCAGTCATGCCACCGTCCTCCAGGCCTACGCCAATCTCGAAGACCAGGGCCTCATCCGTGCGCGGCCGCAGTCCGGTTACTACGTGCATCAAACCCCGGCCCTCACGGCGGCGACCCCCGATATCGCGCGAGTCGAGCGACCCGGTCTGGTCACCCGCGCCAGCATCATTCAACAGGTGCTGGTCGAAGCGAGGCGGGAAGGGGTGTTCGCGTTTGGCGCTGCTGTCCCTCACATCGATTACTTGCCCCTGCGCGCGTTGCATCAGCAACTGGCCAAGGTCACCCGCTTTCAGAGCCCTCGGGCGTTCAATTACATGTTCAGCCCTGGCTTCGAACCGCTGCGCCGTCAGGTGGCAATTCGCATGCGCGACGCCGGCGTGGTGATCGATCCCTCGGAAGTGGTGATCACCCATGGCTGTGTCGATGCGCTGCAGATGTCGCTGCGGGTGCTGACCAGCCCGGGCGACCTGATCGCCGCAGAATCTCCGACGTACTACGGCTTGCTGCAACTGGCCGATCTGCTTGGCCTGAAAGTCATCGAAATACCCAGCGACCCGAACACCGGGATCAGCCTGGAAGCGCTGCAATTGGCGGCCAATCAGTGGTCGATCAAGGCCCTGGTGATGACGTCGCGGCTGAGCAATCCCTTGGGCAGCACCATGCCGGAAGAGCGGCAGAAACACCTGCTGCGCCTGGCCTCGGACTTCGACATTCAAATCATCGAAGACGATATCTACGGCGAGTTAATGTACGAGCAGAACAAGACCAAGGCGTTGAAGGCCTTCGACCGGCTGGGCCATGTCATCTACTGTTCGAGCTTTTCCAAGACCCTTTCGCCGGGGGTGCGAATCGGCTGGATGATCGCCGGGAAATATCAGACGGAAATCCAGCGCCTGCAAACCTTCAGCACCCATTCAGCGTGCAGCGTGACGCAGATGGCGGTGGCGTCCTACCTGGAAAACGGCGGGTACGACCGGCACCTACGCTTTATCCGCCAGGAGCACCGCAAAAATCTCAGCGCGTTTCAGCTGGCGGTGCAGCAGATGTTTCCCGAAGGCACGCAGATCAGCCGGCCTGCGGGCGGGTTCATTCTCTGGATCAGTCTGCCGGGGCGGGTGAACACTCAGGAGTTGCACGTGCGCGCGCTGGAGCAGGGCATCAGCATTGCGCCGGGACTGATTTTCAGTAACACGGAGCAGTTCAACCATTGCATTCGCCTGAACTGCGGGTTGCCGTGGAACCGGGAAGCAGAGAGGGCGCTGATGACGGTGGGCATGCTGGCCAAGCAGTTGTGCCAGGATGCCGGGCAATCCTGGTGAACTCGTAGGGTTGCCAGCTTTCCATACTATCGGGGGAGGCGAACAAGGCAACTTGTCAGCCGCCGTGCAAAGGGCCAGCATATGGCCCCTGTCTTACTTACTGCCGTTCAGACTATGAAATCACTGCGTTGTATAAGTGTGATGTTGTTGGTGTTGCTGAGCGCCTGTGATGCCGATAAAGCGCCCACGCCACCGGCGAAAGCCACCGCCTCGGCGCCTGCCGCGCCTGCCGATGCGCCCGCTGTGGCGCCCGTGTCTCCCGAACCAGCGAAGCCTGCTTCCGGACCTGAGCCTTCGCCTGCGTTGCCGGACAAGTCTGTGGCTGACGCGCCAGCGGTCCATACCCTTGCGCCAAATATCACGACCGTGCCTGTAGTCGCATCCGGCAAGTCATCGGCTGAAGCGCCGCGAACAGTCACCAACGCCAAAACAGCTGACGATAAGGCGGCGGGCCCCAACGCCAAATCCGCCAAGGTTAAAGCGGATAACGCCGAAGTGGCGCGGCGCGCCCCGGTTGCCAGCAAGAGCAAATCGGCGTCTCAAGTGGTCAAGGAAACCAAGCTCAACAAAGTCCCGCTGGACCTGAGCCTGCCGCCCGAGATGGTCAAACAGTTGACCCCGCCGTCCAACGTGATCACTGCCGCGTCGAAGGCCAAAGCCCCGTCAGCCGGCGCCAAGCCGCTGCTTCCGAAGATGTTTCCTGATGCGAACGCTGACCCGGACTTCCAGATGCAAGGCCGTCTGCTGAGCAACGAAATGGACCTGCAGTTGCGCAATGAGGCGCGCAAGGACGTGGAAGGCGCCGCGCTGGATTTCACCTTCAAAAAGTGATGAACCCATGACGCTGTCAGAGCGCTCGATTTTCAAACGTGTGTTTTAGCGCGTAAGATCAGGCCATCGTTCTCACTGCCACACAGGTTCTTTTCATGGAATGCCGTCCAGGCTGCGGCGCGTGCTGCATCGCGCCGTCCATTACCTCACCGATTCCCGGGATGCCCAACGGCAAGCCTGCGGGCATGCGCTGTCTGCACTTGTCGCTGGATATGCTCTGCGGCATTTTTGGACAGCCGGGCAGGCCGGCGGTGTGTAGTCAGTTTGCGGCGGACCCTGAGGTGTGTGGCACCGGCCCCGAGGACGCAATCCGTCTGATCGGCTGGTGGGAAAAGATGACATCGGTGGCGTGAAGCGCACCCGAGGCGCGACTGAACTTCAACAATAAGGAACACCATATGAGTTCGCTGTACCGCATTGCTTTCGGCTTGGGACTGACTGTATGGGTGGCTGCTTCAGCGCAGGCTGAAGAGTGGAAAGTCGCGAAGAACGAGGAGGGCATCAAGGTCTCCCTCAGCGAAGTTCCCGGATCGCAGTACAAGGCTTATCAAGGCGTGACCACCATCAAGGCGGGCATCGGCAAGCTCAGAGCGTTGCAGGAAGACGTAGCCGCTGCCTGCGCGTGGATTCACGAGTGCAAGCTGCAGAAGATCCTCAAGCACGACGGCGACAAGACCTGGACCTACTCCCAGTTCAATACACCGTGGCCGGTCACGCCGCGGGATTCGGTGCTGAAAGTGACGACGGTGGAAGGCGCCGATGGCAGCGTGACCCGTGAGCTGGAAGGCGAGCCCAAGTACATCCCGGAAGAGAAGGGCTTTGTGCGGGTGGCGCAGGTTGAGGGGTTCTGGAAGTTCGTGCCCAAGGGCGACAACCTGACCGAGGTGACCTATCAGGTGCACACCGAGCCTGGCGGCAGCGTGCCGTCCTGGCTGGCGAACAAGTTCGTGGTGGATGCGCCGTTCAACACCCTGAAAGCGCTGAAGGACCGAGCCGAGAAGAACTGATCGGTTCGCTCGCGACGCTAAAGCCACACACTAAAAAGGCTGCCCGAGGGCAGCCTTTTTTTGCGTCTTCGTGTTTGCTGTCGAGTTACTTGCGCTCGGCCAGCGGAACGATGTCGCGCGACACTTCGCCGGTGTACAGCTGGCGTGGACGGCCGATTTTGTACGGGCTGGAGAGCATTTCTTTCCAGTGAGAGATCCAGCCGACAGTTCGCGCCAGGGCGAAAATCACGGTGAACATACTGGTCGGGATGCCGATGGCCTTGAGGATGATGCCCGAGTAGAAGTCGACGTTCGGGTACAGCGAGCGTTCGATGAAGTACGGGTCGGTCAGGGCGATCTCTTCAAGACGCATGGCCAGCTCGAGCTGCGGGTCATTGGTGATGCCCAGTTCGCGCAGGACTTCGTCGCAGGTCTGTTTCATCACAGTGGCGCGCGGGTCGCGGTTCTTGTAAACCCGGTGACCGAAGCCCATCAGCTTGAACGGGTCGTTCTTGTCCTTGGCCTTGGCGATGTAGGTGTCGATGTTGGACACATCGCCGATCTCATCGAGCATGGTCAGCACGGCTTCGTTCGCGCCACCGTGGGCGGGGCCCCAGAGTGCGGCGATACCGGCGGCGATACAGGCAAACGGGTTGGCGCCCGACGAGCCTGCCATGCGCACGGTGGACGTCGAGGCGTTCTGTTCGTGGTCGGCGTGGAGGATGAAAATCCGGTCCATGGCCTTGGCCAGCGTCGGGCTGATCGGTTTGATCTCGCACGGCGTGTTGAACATCATGTGCAGGAAGTTTTCCGCGTAGCTGAGGTCGTTGCGCGGGTACATCATGGGTTGACCCATGGAGTACTTGTAAACCATGGCCGCCAGGGTCGGCATCTTGGCGACCAGACGGATCGCGGAGATTTCGCGGTGCTGCGGATTATTGATGTCCAGTGAGTCGTGGTAGAACGCCGAGAGGGCACCGACCACACCGCACATGACCGCCATCGGGTGGGCGTCGCGACGGAAACCGTTGAAGAAGGTCTTGAGTTGCTCGTGCACCATGGTGTGATTCTTCACGGTGACGACGAATTCGGCTTTTTGCTCGGCGGTTGGCAGTTCGCCGTTGAGCAGCAGGTAGCAGGTTTCCAGGTAGTCCGATTGCTCGGCCAGCTGTTCGATCGGATAGCCGCGATGCAGAAGAATGCCGTTGTCACCATCGATGTAGGTGATCTTGGATTCGCATGAGGCGGTGGACATGAAGCCAGGGTCAAATGTGAAGCGTCCGGTGGCAGTCAGGCCGCGTACGTCGATAACATCGGGACCAACGGTGCCGGTCAGAATGGGCAGCTCGACGGGGGCTGCGCCCTCGATGATCAACTGCGCTTTTTTATCAGCCATGTGGCCTCCTAATTATGCTTCAAATCATCAGACAGACCCCCCACGCAGGGCCCGCATCACTATAGTGAGATAAATTCTAAAGTCAATTTGCCAAAAGTCTTGTAGCAGAAGGCTTTAACGCAGGGTTTTCGTCGAAATTACGGGCCATTTACGCCAATTATCGGGCTAAAGCAATCCACCCTTGGGACAGGGTCTGCGCGTTGTCATTAGTTGGCTAACTGTCTATACTCGGCGTCCGACCGCCAGGGGCTTTCAGGCCCGATTCAACGGGGTTGGTCACTTCCTGGGTAGTGGGTACCTGACCAGTACACTTCCCAACAACTTGCCCTGAGTGTTAGGGCTCTTCAGTGTGAAAAAAAGCCGTGAAAAGCCAACGACCTGTAAACCTAGACCTAAGGACCATCAAACTCCCTATCACTGCTTACACGTCCATCCTTCACCGTATCTCCGGTGTCATCCTCTTCGTCGGCATTGCCATCATGCTTTATGCATTGGACCTGTCGCTCGACTCCGAGGAAGGCTTCGCGTCGGTGAAAGCGGGGCTGACCAGTCCGCTGGCCAAGTTCGTGATCTGGGCTCTTCTGTCCGCACTGCTGTATCACCTGGTGGCGGGCGTCCGTCATCTCATCATGGACTCGGGCATCGGCGAGACGCTGGAAGGCGGCAAGCTGGGCTCTAAAATCGTTATCGCCGTGTCTGTGGTGGTGATCGTTCTGGCAGGAGTGTGGATATGGTAACCAACGTCACCAACCTTTCTCGTTCGGGCCTGTATGACTGGATGGCGCAACGCGTCTCCGCCGTCGTACTCGCGGCTTATTTCATTTTCCTGATCGGGTACCTGATCGCTCACCCTGGCATCGAATACGCCACGTGGCACGCGCTCTTCTCCCATAACGCAATGCGCATCTTCAGCCTGCTGGCCCTTGTAGCCCTGGCGGCTCACACCTGGGTTGGCATGTGGACCATCGCGACCGACTACCTGACGCCGATGGCGCTGGGCAAGTCCGCGACAGTGGTGCGTTTCCTTTTTCAGGCGGTGTGCGGCATTGCGATGTTCGCTTACTTCGTCTGGGGTGTGCAGATTCTTTGGGGTATCTGATTCATGGCTAACATTAATACGCTTTCATTCGACGCCATTATCATTGGCGGCGGCGGTGCGGGCATGCGTGCCGCATTGCAGCTGGCTCAGGGCGGCCACAAGACCGCTGTCGTCACCAAGGTCTTCCCGACTCGCTCCCACACCGTTTCCGCCCAGGGTGGCATCACCTGCGCAATCGCTTCGGCCGACCCGAACGATGACTGGCGCTGGCACATGTACGACACCGTCAAGGGCTCCGACTACATCGGTGACCAGGACGCTATCGAATACATGTGTTCCGTTGGCCCGGAGGCCGTGTTCGAGCTCGAGCACATGGGTCTGCCGTTCTCCCGTACCGAGCAGGGCCGCATCTATCAGCGTCCGTTCGGCGGTCAGTCGAAGGACTTTGGCAAGGGCGGTCAGGCTGCACGCACCTGTGCCGCTGCCGACCGTACCGGTCACGCCCTGCTGCACACCCTGTATCAGGCCAACCTGAAAGCCGGCACCGTATTCCTGAACGAGTACTACGCAGTTGATCTGGTGAAGAACCAGGACGGCGCGTTCGTCGGCATCATCGCCATCTGCATCGAAACCGGTGAAACCTCCTACATTCGCGCCGACGCGACTGTACTGGCCACCGGCGGTGCCGGCCGCATCTATTCCTCCACCACCAACGCCCTGATCAACACCGGCGACGGCGTGGGCATGGCGTTGCGTGCCGGTGTACCGGTGCAGGACATCGAAATGTGGCAGTTCCACCCGACCGGCATCGCCGGCGCAGGTGTACTGGTCACCGAAGGCTGCCGTGGTGAAGGCGGTTACCTGATCAACAAGCACGGCGAGCGTTTCATGGAACGCTACGCGCCAAACGCCAAGGACCTTGCCGGTCGTGACGTGGTGGCTCGCTCGATGGTTAAAGAGATCATCGCCGGCAACGGTTGCGGTCCTGACGGCGACCACGTAATGCTCAAGCTTGATCACCTCGGTGAAGAAGTGCTGCACAGCCGTCTGCCAGGGATCATGGAACTGTCCAAGACCTTCGCACACGTCGATCCAGCCGTGGCGCCAATCCCTGTCGTACCGACCTGCCACTACATGATGGGCGGCGTTGCCACCAACATTCATGGTCAGGCGATCACCCAGGATGCCGCCGGCGTCGACACCATCATCCCGGGCCTGTTCGCGGTCGGTGAAGTGGCGTGCGTATCGGTTCACGGCGCCAACCGTCTGGGCGGCAACTCGCTGCTCGACCTGGTGGTCTTCGGTCGTGCTGCGGGTCTGCACCTGGAGCAGGCGCTCAACGAGGGCGTCGACTACCGTCGCGCTTCCGAAACCGACATCGACGTCGCGCTGGCTCGCCTCAACGGCCTGAACTCGCGTACCGATGGCGAAGACGTCGCGACCCTGCGCAAAGAGCTGCAGAGCTGCATGCAGAACTACTTCGGTGTGTTCCGTACCGGCGAATACATGCAGAAGGGTATTGCCCAGCTGGCTGACCTGCGCACGCGTATCGCCAACGTCAAGATCAACGACAAGAGCCAGGCGTTCAACACTGCCCGGATCGAAGCGCTGGAGCTGCAGAACCTGCTGGAAGTCGCTGAAGCAACGGCGATCGCCGCAGAGCATCGCAAGGAGTCCCGTGGCGCTCACGCCCGTGAAGACTTCGAAGATCGCGACGACGAGAACTGGCTGTGCCACACCCTGTACTTCCCGGGTGAAAAACGCGTAGCCAAGCGTGCCGTGAACTTCTCGCCGAAAACTGTTCCGACTTTTGAACCTAAGATTCGGACTTATTAAGGGTGACCGCCATGTTGCAAGTCAGTGTTTATCGCTACAACCCTGATCAGGACGCCGCGCCGTTCATGCAGGATTTCCAGGTCGACACCGGTGGCAAGGACCTGATGGTGTTGGACGTGCTGGCTCTGGTCAAAGAGCAGGACGAAGGCTTCTCGTACCGTCGTTCGTGCCGCGAAGGCGTGTGCGGTTCCGACGGCATGAACATCAACGGCAAGAATGGCCTGGCCTGCATCACGCCGCTGTCGGCTGTGGTCAAGGGCAACAAGCTGGTGGTTCGCCCACTGCCTGGTCTGCCGGTCATCCGTGACCTCGCTGTCGACATGAGCATCTTCTACAAGCAATACGAGAAGGTGAAGCCATTCCTGCAGAACGACACGCCGGCTCCGTCCATCGAGCGCCTGCAGACCCCGGAAGAGCGGGAAAAACTCGACGGCCTGTACGAGTGCATTCTGTGCGCTTGCTGCTCGACGTCCTGCCCGTCCTTCTGGTGGAACCCCGACAAGTTCCTGGGTCCTGCTGCGATCCTGCAAGCCTATCGTTTCCTGGCTGACAGCCGCGACACCCGGACGCAAGAGCGTCTGGCGTCCATGGACGATCCGTTCAGTGTGTTCCGCTGCCGCGGCATCATGAACTGCGTCAATGTTTGTCCGAAAGGCCTTAATCCAACCAAGGCTATCGGTCACGTGCGCAACATGCTGCTCAAAAGCGGTGTCTGAGTTCGCCACACCTGTAACATCGCAGCACCCGCTACTGCAGCACCCGTAAACGCTGCGGCGCAGGCTTCAACCGGCGCCGTAGTTTTAACCTGAGCAGTTGTCGTATGGCTTCAGCTCTTATTTTGAAGAAATGAAACCAGCAGGGGCATCCGGGCTGGTACCCGGACTATCTGCGTGATCCCTAGTGACTTGAAGTCGCTGCACATGGACTTTTCAAGTTTGCGCTGGCATCGACGCCGATGGTGTCCCCTAATCGAGGGTGACCAAGCATGCAAGAAAGCGTGATGCAGCGCATGTGGAACAGCGCCCACCTTTCCGGTGGTAACGCTGCCTATGTGGAAGAGCTCTACGAGCTCTACCTGCACGACCCTAACGCTGTGCCAGAAGAGTGGCGCACCTATTTTCAGACGTTGCCGGCTGACGGCAGCACTGCCACCGATGTATCGCACTCTACGGTTCGCGATCATTTTGTGTTGCTGGGGAAAAACCAGCGCCGCGCCCAACCGGTCTCTGCCGGCAGCGTGAGCAGCGAGCATGAAAAGAAGCAAGTTGAAGTGCTGCGACTTATCCAGGCATTCCGTATGCGCGGCCATCAGGGTGCGCAACTCGATCCTCTGGGTCTGTGGAAGCGTACTGCGCCAGCTGACCTGTCGATCAACCATTACGGTTTGACCAACGCTGACCTCGATACCACATTCCGTGCCGGCGACCTGTTCATCGGCAAGGAAGAAGCGAGCCTACGCGAAATCGTCGAAGCGTTGCAGCAGACATATTGCCGCACCATCGGCGCCGAGTTCACGCACATCGTCGATTCCAACCAGCGTAACTGGTTCATGCAGCGCCTCGAAAGCGTGCGTGGCCGTCCTGCCTATTCCGCCGACATCAAGAGCCACCTGCTCGAGCGAGTCACCGCGGGCGAGGGTCTGGAGAAGTACCTGGGCACCAAGTACCCGGGCACCAAGCGTTTCGGTCTGGAAGGCGGCGAAAGCCTGATCCCGATGCTCGACGAGCTGATTCAGCGCTCCGGTTCCTACGGCACCAAGGAAGTCGTCATCGGCATGGCCCACCGTGGCCGTCTCAACGTGCTGGTTAACACCTTCGGCAAGAACCCGCGCGACCTGTTCGACGAGTTCGAAGGCAAGAAGAAGGTCGAACTGGGCTCCGGTGACGTCAAGTACCACCAGGGCTTCTCGTCCAACGTGATGACCACCGGCGGCGAAGTCCACCTGGCGATGGCGTTCAACCCGTCCCACCTGGAAATCGTTTCCCCTGTGGTCGAAGGTTCGGTGCGTGCCCGTCAGGACCGTCGCAACGACGCCACTGGCGAGAAAGTGCTGCCGATCTCGATCCACGGTGACGCTGCGTTCGCTGGCCAGGGTGTGGTGCTGGAAACCTTCCAGATGTCGCAGACCCGTGGCTTCAAGACGGGCGGCACGATCCACATCGTGATCAACAACCAGGTCGGCTTCACCATCAGCAAGCAGGAAGACTCGCGCTCTACCGAGTACGCGACCGACGTTGCCAAGATGATTCAGGCGCCGATCCTCCATGTGAATGGCGATGATCCGGAAGCCGTGCTGTTCGTGACCCAACTGGCGATCGACTACCGCATGCAGTTCAAGCGTGACGTGGTCATCGACCTGGTCTGCTACCGTCGTCGCGGCCACAACGAAGCCGACGAACCGAGCGGCACCCAGCCGCTGATGTATCAGCAGATCGCCAAGCAGCGAACCACCCGTGAGCTGTACGCCGATTCTCTGGCCGCCGCAGGCATCCTCAACGCCGAAGCCGCTCAGGCCAAGGTCGATGAGTACCGCAACGCGCTGGACAACGGCATGCATGTGGTCAAAAGCCTGGTCAAAGAGCCGAACAAGGAATTGTTCGTCGACTGGCGTCCATACCTGGGTCACGCGTGGACCGCACGTCACGACACCAGTTTCGACCTCAAGACCCTGCAGGAACTGTCAGCCAAGCTGATGGAAGTGCCAGAAGGTTTCGTGGTTCAGCGTCAGGTCCAGAAAATCTATGAAGACCGCCAGAAGATGCAAGTCGGTGGCCTTCCGATCAACTGGGGTTACGCCGAAACCATGGCTTACGCCACGCTGGCATTCGAAGGCCATCAGGTGCGCATCACCGGCCAGGACGTCGGTCGCGGTACGTTCTCGCACCGTCACGCCGTGCTGCACAACCAGAAAGACGGCGCGACCTACGTGCCTCTGCAGAACCTGTACGCCGGTCAGCCTCGTTTCGACCTGTACGACTCGTTCCTGTCGGAAGAAGCCGTGCTGGCGTTCGAATACGGTTACTCGACCACTCAGCCGAATGCGCTGGTGATTTGGGAAGCCCAGTTCGGTGACTTTGCCAACGGTGCCCAGGTCGTGATCGACCAGTTCATCACCAGCGGCGAGCACAAGTGGGGCCGTCTGTGCGGTCTGACCATGCTGTTGCCCCATGGCTACGAAGGGCAGGGCCCGGAGCACTCATCGGCACGTCTTGAGCGTTACCTGCAATTGTGCGCCGAGCACAACATTCAGGTCTGCGTACCGACCACCCCGGCTCAGATTTACCATCTGCTGCGCCGTCAGGTGATCCGTCCGCTGCGCAAGCCGCTGATCGTGTTGACGCCGAAGTCGTTGCTGCGCCACAAGCTGGCCGTGTCGACCCTGGAAGATCTGGCCCATGGCTCGTTCCAGACCGTCATCCCGGAAATCGACACCCTCGATGCCGCGAAAGTGACGCGTCTGGTGCTGTGCAGCGGCAAGGTCTACTACGACCTGCTGGAAAAACGCCGTGCCGAAGGCCGCGAAGACATCGCCATCGTGCGTCTCGAGCAGCTCTATCCGTTCCCGGAAGACGACCTGATGGAGGCCATCGCGCCTTACACCAATCTGACCAACGTGGTCTGGTGTCAGGAAGAACCGATGAATCAGGGCGCCTGGTACAGCAGTCAGCACCACCTGCGCCGCAGCATCGGCAATCACAACCGCAACCTCGTTCTCGAGTATGCCGGCCGTGATGCTTCCGCTGCTCCCGCTTGTGGATACGCTTCGATGCACGCCGAACAGCAGGAAAAACTGCTGAAAGACGCGTTCTCCGTTTAACGCCTTCGCGCACTAGAAACCGAATTAAAGGAATTACAGATAATGGCTATTGAGATCAAAGCCCCCTCTTTCCCGGAATCCGTTGCCGACGGCACCGTTGCCACCTGGCACAAAAAACCGGGCGACGCCGTCAAGCGTGACGACCTGATCGTTGATATCGAAACCGACAAGGTCGTTCTGGAAGTCTTGGCCGAAGCTGACGGCGTACTGGGCGCAATCGTTGCCGAAGAGGGCGCCACTGTCCTGTCGAACCAGTTGCTGGGCTCGATCGAAGAGGGCGGCGCCGCTGCCGCTCCAGCTGCGGCCGCTCCAGCCGCCGCTGCATCGGCTCCTGCTGCTGCGCCTGCCCAGGCTGCCGCTGCCCCAGCCGCTGCTTCCGGTGATGAAGACGCGATCGGCGCTCCGGCTGCCCGCAAGCTGGCCGAAGAAAACGGAATCAACCTGTCCAGCGTCAAAGGCACCGGCAAAGACGGCCGCGTGACCAAGGAAGACGTCGTCGCTGCCATCGAAGCGAAGAAATCCGCTCCGGCCGCTGCGCCTGCCGCCAAGCCTGCTGCTGCAGCCGCTGCTCCTGTGACCGCCGTTGGCGACCGCACCGAGAAGCGCGTGCCGATGACCCGTCTGCGCGCCAAGGTTGCCGAGCGTCTGGTTGAAGCTCAGTCCAACATGGCGATGCTGACCACCTTCAACGAAGTCGACATGACCGAAGTCATGGCCCTGCGTTCGAAGTACAAGGACCTGTTCGAGAAGTCCCACAACGGCGTACGCCTGGGCTTCATGTCGTTCTTCGTCAAGGCAGCGACCGAAGCGCTGAAACGCTACCCTGCGGTCAACGCTTCGATCGACGGCACCGACATCGTCTACCACGGTTATGCCGACGTCGGCGTTGCCGTGTCGAGCGATCGTGGCCTGGTGGTTCCGGTGCTGCGCAACGCCGAGCAGATGAGCCTGGCTGAAATCGAAGGCGGCATCGCCACCTTCGGCAAGAAAGCCCGTGACGGCAAACTGTCCATCGACGAGATGACTGGCGGTACCTTCACCATCACCAACGGTGGTACTTTCGGTTCGATGATGTCGACCCCGATCGTCAACCCGCCGCAAGCGGCCATCCTGGGCATGCACAACATTCTGCAGCGTCCTATGGCGATCAACGGTCAGGTCGTCATCCGTCCGATGATGTATCTGGCGCTGTCCTACGATCACCGCCTGATCGACGGTAAAGAAGCCGTGACGTTCCTGGTGACCATCAAGAACCTGCTGGAAGACCCGGCGCGTCTGTTGCTGGACATCTAACGAAGCAGCGTCAAGCTGCAAGCCGAATGCTTCAAGTCAGAAGCGGTACGGTATGCAGCTTGTCACTCGCGGTTGGTATCAATGAATAAGTCGCAAGCCGATCCTGCAGTTCATCGCAGGTCAGCTTGTAGCTTGCAGCTTAAAGCTCGCAGCTAAAGAGGAACTCTTTTCTATGTCCCAGAAATTCGACGTGGTAGTGATTGGCGCTGGCCCTGGCGGCTACGTGGCTGCTATCAAGGCCGCGCAACTCGGTCTCACGACTGCCTGCATCGAGAAGTATCAGGATAAAGAGGGCAAGCTGGCCCTCGGCGGGACCTGCCTGAACGTGGGCTGCATCCCTTCCAAGGCGCTGCTGGACAGCTCCTGGAAATTCTACGAAGCCAAGAACCAGTTCGGTGTTCACGGTATCTCGCTCAACGACCTGAAAATGGACATTGCTGCCATGATTGGCCGCAAGGCCCAGATCGTCAAAGGCCTGACCGGCGGCGTTGCCAGCCTGTTCAAGGCCAACGGCGTCACTTCCCTGCAAGGCCACGGCAAGCTGCTGGCCGGCAAGAAAGTCGAGCTGACCAAGCCTGACGGTACCACCGAAGTCATCGAAGCCGAGAACATCATTCTGGCCTCCGGTTCGCGTCCGATCGACATTCCGCCGGCTCCGGTCAATCAGGTCACCATCGTCGATTCGACAGGCGCCCTGGAATTCCCGGCTGTGCCTGAGCGCCTGTGCGTCATCGGTGCCGGTGTAATCGGCTTGGAGCTGGGTTCGGTCTGGGCTCGCCTGGGTGCCAAAGTGACGGTGCTCGAGGCCCTGGAGAAATTCCTGCCGGCCGCTGACGAAGCTGTTGCCAAAGAAGCGCAGAAGACCTTCACCAAGCAGGGTCTGGACATCAAGCTGGGCGCACGCGTCACCGGTTCCAAGGTCAATGGCGACGAAGTCGTCGTGACCTACACCGACAAGGACGGCGAGCAGAACATCACCTTCGACCGCGTGATCGTGGCCGTGGGCCGTCGCCCGGTAACCACCGAACTGCTGGCTGCCGATAGCGGCGTCGACATCGACGAGCGCGGTTTCATCTTCGTCAACGAGCAGTGCGAGACCAGCGTTCCTGGCGTGTACGCGATCGGTGACGTGGTTCGTGGTCTGATGCTGGCGCACAAGGCGTCCGAAGAAGGCATCATGGTTGTCGAGCGCATCAAGGGTCACAAGACCCAGATGAACTACGACCTGATTCCTTCGGTTATCTATACCCACCCGGAAATCGCATGGGTCGGTAAAACCGAGCAGACGCTGAAGGCCGAAGGCGTGGAAGTCAACGTCGGTCAGTTCCCGTTCGCGGCCAGCGGCCGTGCAATGGCAGCGAATGACACCGGCGGTTTCGTCAAGGTCATCGCTGATGCCAAGACCGACCGTGTACTGGGTGTACACGTCATTGGTCCTGGCGCTGCAGAGCTGGTACAGCAGGGCGCGATCGGCATGGAGTTCGGCACCAGTGCCGAAGACATCGGCATGATGGTCTTCTCCCACCCGACGCTGTCCGAAGCGCTGCACGAAGCGGCACTGGCTGTGAATGGCGGCGCCATCCACATCCAGAACAAGAAAAAACGCTGAAAATAACCACGACGGTCCGCCCGTCGTAGGCCCTGCTCGCAGGGCTTACCGCGGAAGGTCCGTTGGACTCGAACTCTCGGCAGCTAAGGGCGGGCTTGATGCCTGACCGGCGTTCTCCGGGAGAAGCGGTCACAGGTGGTGCGGCACGCTTTGACGAGCAGCACCGAATGCGCAGTACCTAACGAAGACGGTAATAAGCATGAATCTTCACGAGTATCAGGGTAAGCAGCTGTTTGCTGAATACGGCCTGCCAGTATCCAAGGGCTATGCAGTAGACACCCCGGAAGCAGCAGCAGAAGCGTGCGACAAGATCGGCGGAACCGAGTGGGTAGTCAAAGCCCAGGTTCACGCAGGCGGTCGCGGTAAAGCGGGCGGCGTCAAGCTGGTTCGCAGCAAGGAAGACGCCGCTGCGTTCGCTCAACAGTGGCTGGGCAAGCGTCTGGTCACTTACCAGACTGATGCCAACGGTCAGCCAGTCACCAAGATCCTGGTTGAATCGTGCACTGACATCGCCAAAGAGCTGTACCTGGGCGCTGTAGTCGATCGTTCGAGCCGTCGTATCGTGTTCATGGCTTCCACCGAAGGTGGCGTGGACATCGAGAAGATCGCTCACGACACGCCTGAGAAGATTCTCAAAGCGACCATCGATCCACTGGTTGGCGCTCAGCCATTCCAGGGTCGCGATCTGGCATTCCAGCTGGGTCTGGAAGGCAAGCAGGTCACCCAGTTCGCCAAGATCTTCACCGGTCTGGCCAAGCTGTTCCAGGACCACGATCTGGCCCTGCTGGAAGTGAACCCGCTGGTGATCAAGGCTGACGGCGATCTGCATTGCCTCGACGCCAAGATCAACATCGACGCCAACGCCATGTACCGTCAGCCAAAGCTGAAGGCTTTCCACGACCCATCGCAAGATGACCCACGTGAAGCCCACGCTGCCAAGTTTGAACTGAACTACGTGGCACTGGAAGGCAACATCGGCTGCATGGTCAACGGTGCCGGTCTGGCCATGGGCACCATGGACATCGTCAACCTGCATGGCGGCAAGCCAGCCAACTTCCTCGACGTAGGCGGCGGCGCAACCAAGGAACGCGTTACCGAAGCGTTCAAGATCATTCTGTCCGACACCAACGTCGCTGCAGTACTGGTCAACATCTTCGGCGGCATCGTTCGCTGCGACATGATTGCCGAAGGCATCATTGGCGCCGTGAAAGAAGTCGGCGTGAAAATCCCGGTGGTTGTTCGCCTTGAAGGCAACAACGCTGAGCTGGGCGCTAAAGTACTGGCAGAAAGCGGCTTGAACATCATCGCAGCTACCAGCCTGACCGACGCTGCTCAACAAGTCGTCAAAGCTGCGGAGGGCAAATAATGAGCGTCCTGATCAATAAAGACACCAAGGTTATCTGCCAGGGCTTCACCGGCTCCCAGGGTACCTTCCACTCCGAGCAAGCCATTGCCTACGGCACCAAAATGGTTGGCGGCGTGACCCCAGGCAAGGGCGGCACCACGCACCTGAACCTGCCCGTGTTCAACACGGTGTCCGAAGCAGTAGAAAAAACCGGCGCAACCGCTTCGGTCATCTACGTTCCGGCTCCGTTCTGCAAGGATTCCATCCTTGAAGCAGCGTTCGGCGGCATCAAGCTGATCGTCTGCATCACCGAAGGCATCCCGACCATCGACATGCTCGAAGCCAAGGTCAAGTGCGACGAACTGGGCGTGGTCCTGATCGGCCCTAACTGCCCAGGCGTCATCACCCCGGGCGAGTGCAAGATCGGCATCATGCCAGGTCACATTCACTTGCCAGGTAAAGTCGGTATCGTGTCGCGTTCCGGCACCCTGACTTACGAAGCTGTGAAGCAGACCACTGACGCCGGTTTCGGTCAGTCGACCTGCGTCGGTATCGGCGGTGACCCGATCCCGGGTTCGAACTTCATCGACATCCTGAAGCTGTTCCAGGAAGACCCGAAGACCGAAGCGATCGTCATGATCGGCGAGATCGGCGGTTCGGCTGAAGAAGAAGCGGCTGCCTACATCAAGGCACACGTGACCAAGCCAGTCGTTTCCTACATCGCGGGTGTGACTGCTCCTCCGGGCAAGCGCATGGGCCATGCGGGCGCGATCATCTCCGGCGGCAAAGGCACTGCAGACGAGAAATTCGCTGCACTGCAGGACGCAGGCGTGAAAACCGTGCGTTCGCTGGCTGACATCGGCAAAGCCCTGGCTGAGCTGACCGGTTGGGAAGTGAAGAAGGCTTAATCGCCCTCGTCTCACTGCTTGATCAACAAAAGCCACCTTCGGGTGGCTTTTGCGTTTCCGGCGTTTCGATTTGCCTCGTGCTCTTGGCCCAATCCTGTCAGACATTTCTGATATGCGACACGAATGTGCATTCAGCGGTCGCACCGCCCTGTATCGGTGCGCCAAATAGGGTAGGCTAGCCGCCGTTTTGTGCAGTCGGCTCCCACAAGGAGCGGCGGCGCGCTCAGGGTCTGTCTTAAAAGGGCGGGCAGCATTTCCCCCACCCTCAGGGAAATCCTCTTCTTAATTCCGATTCAGCAGTGTGGTTTCCTTAATGAAAGTGTTGAAAGGCCAGGACATTCTGGCACTGGGTTTCATGACGTTTGCGCTGTTCGTCGGCGCTGGCAATATCATCTTCCCCCCGATCGTAGGCCTCCAGGCCGGCCCCAACGTATGGATGGCCGCTTTGGGCTTTCTGGTCACGGCCGTCGGCCTTCCGGTGGTGACTGTCATCGCGCTCGCCAAAGTTGGCGGCGCTATGGACGCGTTGAGCAGCCCGATCGGCAAGGTCGCCGGGACCATTCTCGCCGCCGTCTGCTACCTGTCCGTGGGGCCGTTGTTCGCCACCCCGCGCACGGCCACGGTGTCGTTTGAGGTCGGCCTGGCGCCGTTGACCGGTGAAAGCCCCCTCGCACTGTTTCTCTACAGCCTGGTTTATTTCGTGCTGGTGTTCTGGATCTCCCTTTATCCGGGTCGATTGCTCGACACCGTGGGGCGTTTCCTCGCGCCGCTGAAGATCATCGCCCTGGCCATCCTCGGCATCGCCGCGTTTCTCCTGCCAGCGGGGGAGGTGGGCGTTGCCGAACCTGCCTACGTTGCGGCGCCGTTTTCCCAAGGGTTCATCAATGGCTACCTGACCATGGACACCCTGGGCGCGCTGGTTTTCGGCATCGTCATCGTCAATGCGATTCGCTCCCGCGGTGTCGAGTCGCCTCGGCTGATCACCCGCTACGCCATCATCGCCGGCCTGATTGCCGGTGTCGGTCTGGCCCTGGTCTACATCAGCCTGTTCCGCCTGGGCTCGGACAGCCATGCCATCGCCGCCGGTGCCACCAATGGCGCTGCGGTGTTGCATGCTTACGTTCAGCACACCTTCGGCACCCTGGGCAGCAGCTTCCTCGCCGTTCTGATCTCGCTGGCGTGTCTTGTCACTGCGGTTGGCCTGACCTGCGCTTGCGCCGATTACTTCAGCCGCGTGCTGCCGCTGTCTTACAAGGCACTGGTGATCTTGCTGGCGGCGTTTTCGCTGCTGGTGTCCAACCTTGGTCTGACCAAGCTGATCCAGTTCTCGATCCCGGTGCTGACCGCCATCTACCCGCCGTGCATTGCGCTGGTGGCGTTGAGCTTCTGCAAGGACTTCTGGCATGCGCAGGGTCGGATCGTCGCGCCGGTCATGCTGGTGGCGTTCCTGATCGGTGCGGTGGATGCGGTCAAGGGTTCTGCGCTGGGTGTGTACCTGCCGGACGCGCTGGCCCATCTGCCGTTGAGCGAGCAAGGCCTGGCCTGGCTGATCCCGTCGCTGATCACGCTGTTCATCGCGTTCGTGGTGGATCGCATGCTGGGCAAGCGCAGCGAAGCGCTGGCCTGAGGGGGAAGGTCGGCGCTTCGCAGAATAAACACGCCGATCTTTTCAAGCAGACAAAACAAAGCCCGCTAAATGCGGGCTTTGTTTTTTGAAACTCTGGAAACTTACTGCTTAGTTGCAGGTGCAGCCTGGTTCGCTTCTTTCGCGCGCTCTTGAGCGGCTTCAGCGTTCTTTTGAGCGGCTTCCTGACTTTCTTTGGCAGCGTCGTTCACTTTGTCTTGCGCTTTTTGCATCGATTCTTGGGACTGCTCGGCAGCCTTGTTTGCATCTTGCTGTTTATCTTCGGATTTTTTGTCACAGGCGGCGAGGCCCAGAGTGGCAGAAAGCATGAGGGCAATAGCTAAAGATTTACGCATGGGGTGTTTCTCCTTATTGGTCATCAACGTGCCTTCGAGCATTCGCTTATAAGGTTAGTTCCATGTTCCGGCGGGATAAATACATAAGCGTCTCAGCGGTGTAACAACTCGGCTGATCACAGGCGGTTAGTGGTTTATGTCCGGTGTTCAGTCGACAGATCTGCAGCCCGGAGGTTTTCGGCGGGTGAAGATTCTTCGCTGACAGCACGCCTGCCCTTGAAATCGTCTCCCCAGCCCCCACCTTGATGACAACCCGCTGCTCGGAGCCGCCCTCGGCGTTTCGCGCAGCTACCCCTATTTGTGTGGACTGATTGGAGTTTGATGACCATGAGTGTGGAAACTCAAAAGGAAACCCTGGGCTTCCAGACCGAGGTGAAGCAGCTGCTGCACCTCATGATCCATTCGCTGTACTCGAACAAGGAAATCTTCCTTCGCGAGCTGATCTCCAACGCGTCCGACGCGGTGGACAAGCTGCGCTTCGAGGCACTGTCCAAGCCTGAGCTGCTGGAAGGCGGCGCCGAGCTGAAGATCCGTGTCAGCTACGACAAGGACGCGAAGACGGTCACTCTGGAAGACAACGGCATCGGCATGAGCCGCGAGGATGTCATTACTCATCTGGGCACCATCGCCAAGTCTGGCACCGCCGACTTCATGAAGAACCTGTCCGGTGATCAGAAGAAAGATTCTCACCTGATCGGTCAGTTCGGTGTCGGTTTCTACTCCGCGTTCATCGTGGCCGACCAGGTCGAAGTGTTCACCCGTCGCGCCGGCCTGTCCGCCAGCGAAGGTGTGCACTGGTCGTCGAAAGGCGAGGGCGAGTTCGAAGTCGCCACGATCGAGAAAGCCGATCGCGGTACGCGCATCGTGCTGCACCTCAAGAGCGCCGAAGACGAGTTCGCTGACGGCTTCCGTCTGCGCAACATTATCAAGAAGTACTCCGACCACATCGCCCTGCCGATCCAGTTGCCGAAAGAGCAGGCGCCGGTCGAAGGCGACGCCGAGCCTGTTGAAGAGTGGGAAACCGTCAACCGTGCCAGCGCGCTGTGGACCCGTCCACGTACCGAGGTCAAGGACGAGGAATACCAGGAGTTCTACAAGCACATCGCCCACGATTTCGAGAACCCGCTGAGCTGGAGCCACAACAAGGTCGAAGGCAAGCTGGAATACAGCTCGCTGCTGTACGTGCCGGCCCGCGCGCCATTCGATCTGTACCAGCGTGAAGCACCGCGCGGCCTGAAGCTGTATGTGCAGCGCGTGTTCGTCATGGATCAGGCCGAATCGTTCCTGCCGCTGTACCTGCGCTTCATCAAGGGCGTGGTCGATTCCAACGACCTGTCCCTGAACGTGTCCCGTGAAATCCTGCAGAAAGACCCGATCATCGATTCGATGAAGTCGGCGCTGACCAAGCGTGTGCTGGACATGCTGGAGAAGCTGGCGAAAAACCAGCCGGAAGACTACAAGGGCTTCTGGAAAAACTTCGGTCAGGTGCTGAAGGAAGGCCCGGCCGAAGACTTCGCCAACAAGGAGAAGATCGCCGGCCTGCTGCGCTTCGCATCGACCTCCGACGACAGCGGCGAGCAGAGCGTTTCGTTGGCCGACTATCTGTCGCGCGCCAAGGAAGGTCAGGACAAGATCTACTTCCTCACCGGCGAAAGCTACGCGCAGGTCAAGAACAGTCCGCACCTCGAAGTCTTCCGCAAGAAAGGCATTGAAGTGCTGCTGCTGACCGACCGTATCGACGAGTGGCTGATGAGCTACCTGAGCGACTTTGACGGCAAGGGTTTTGTCGACGTGGCACGCGGTGACCTGGACCTGGGCAAGCTTGATTCCGAAGAGGACAAGAAAGCTCAGGAAGAAGTCGCCAAGGACAAGGAAGGCCTGATCGAGCGCCTGAAAACTGCGCTGGGTGATGCCGTCAGTGAAGTGCGTGTTTCCCACCGTCTGACCGATTCGCCGGCGATCCTGGCGATCGGCGAGCAGGACCTTGGTCTGCAGATGCGTCAGATTCTGGAAGCGAGTGGTCAGAAGGTGCCGGACTCCAAGCCGATCTTCGAATTCAACCCGTCGCACCCGCTGATTGGCAAGCTGGACAACGAGCAGAATGAAGACCGCTTCGGCGATCTGTCCCACATCCTGTTCGACCAAGCTGCGCTGGCAGCCGGCGACAGCTTGAAAGATCCGGCTGCCTACGTGCGCCGTTTGAACAAGTTGTTGGTCGAGCTCTCGGTTTAACATCCGCGTCACGGCAGAACCCGCTCCGGCGGGTTTTGTCATTTAATCTCCCTCCATCCTTACCAGCAGGAGTTCGCTATGAGCAATGTGACCGTGCAGTCCGTCGTATATGACATCGACGGCGTGAGCTACGAGAGTCGTCTGGCCTTCAGCGAAGGTGCTCAGGCCGCACCGGGTCTGGTGATGGCGCCTAACTGGATGGGCGTCAGCGAAGACGCCGAGCAGATTGCCAAAGACGTGGCGGCGAAGGGCTATGTGGTCTTGCTGGCGGATCTTTACGGCCAGCAAGTACGCCCGACCAATGGTGATGAAGCGGCGGCTGCCATGATGCCGTTGAAGAATGATCGCGTGCTGTTGAACAAACGCATGAAGGCCGCCCTGGATCAATTGACTGCACAGACCATTGCGGCCGTCGACACGTCCCGGCTGGCGGCGTTCGGCTTCTGCTTCGGCGGTTGCTGCGCACTGGAACTGGCGCGCACCGGTGCGCCGTTGAAGGCTGCGGTCTCCTTCCATGGCACGCTCGACACGCCGAACCCGGCTGACGCCAACAACATCAAGGGCAAAGTGCTGGTGATGCACGGCGCGTCCGACCCTCTGGTGCCAAAAGAGCAGCTGCCGGCATTTGAAGCCGAGATGAACGCTGCCAACGTCGACTGGCAACTCTTGAGCTACGGCGGGGCGTTCCATTCGTTCACCGACCCACACGCCAACAATCCGGGCGTACAGATGTACAACCCGACCGTTTCGAAGCGCGCGTTTACCTCGATGCACAACCTGCTGGACGAAGTGTTCGCGGGCTAATGTGATGTTTTAACTGTTGTGGGAGTGCCCCTCCGGTCACTCCCACAGCGTCCGGGCAGGCCGCGGCCAATCAGCGCTTCGGCCTGCTGCCTACCGGCAATTCAATCCGCTCTACTTCCCCCGGCACGGTCGGCCAGTCCCCGGCCGCCCATTTCGCCCTGGCCTGTTCAATCAGCGCCGGGTCACTGGCGACGAAATTCCAGTTCATCTTTCTCGGCCCATCCAGGGGCGCACCGCCGATCAGCACCGCATGGCATTCGCTTTCCGCGCAAAGCGTCGGCTCGCTGCCTGCGTCCAGCACCACCAGACTGCGCGGCTGCACCCGCTCGCCATCCAGTAGCAAGTCGCCTTCGATAACATACAGCGCGCGCTGTTCGTGGTCGTGGGGCACACACAGCGTCGTCGCCGTCTGCAGGTTCAGTTCGGCGTAAAGCGTGGGTGACAGCACCGGCACCGGCGACTTCAGGCAAAAGCCTTCGCCCGCGATCAAGCGGATACGAATACCCATGGCGTCGCTGACCGGCAGTGTGGCGGCGGGGTGATGGCTGTAATGACCTTCGCCTTGCTCATGGGATTTGGGCGAGGCCAGCCAGACTTGCAGGCCATGCAGGCGAGAGCCACTGGCGTGCAAGTCCTCGGGTGTGCGTTCAATGTGGGCGATGGCGCTTCCGGCGGTCATCCAGCTGACCTCGCCGGGCCTTACGTGCTGATCGCTGCCGAGGCTGTCCTTGTGTCGGATTTCGCCTTCAAACAGGTAGGTCAGCGTCGACAGGCCGATGTGCGGATGCTGGCGGATGTCCATGCCGGTGCCGGGCGCGTAGGTGGTCTCCAGCATGTGATCGAAAAAAACGAAAGGCCCTACGCTTCGGCATTGCGCAGCGGGGAGGGGGCGCAGGATCGGTTGGCCTTCGACGTCTTCGGCGCGGGGAATGATGGTCAGCATGATGGCGCTCTCTCTGGACATGGCACACAGGATACAGATCCCCCGCGCACGTGGCTGGAACGGTAGTGCCACGCGCTCCGTAATGAATTATTACGAAGTACTCAGGGAATTGTCCTACAGAGCGTCATAGGTAAGCCGACATCACAGGCTACTGCTCTCTCCGGAGCAGCGTCTTGGGAAGGGATCGGATATGACCGTGAGAAACATGAACATCGCGCCCCGGGCCGCCCTCGGTTTCGGCATGCTCGCCTTGCTGGTGTTCGGTCTGGGTGCATTCGCATTGGTGCAGATGTCGAACATGCGCAAGCAGTCGGACGAAGTCGAATACAAGTGGCTGCCCAGCGTGATGGAGCTGGGCACCATGGGCCAGGACCTCATGCGGATCCGCACCCTGACGCTGCGTCTGATGCTCAACCGCAGCCTGGATGCCCTGCGTGACAATACCGCCAAGCTTGATCAGCTCAAGGCGGGACTGCAGACCACCCAGCAGAACTATGCCACCTTGATCGGATCGCCTCGCGAGCGTGAGTTGTACCAAACCTTTGCAGCCGCCCAAGAGGCCTATTTCCAGCGCCAGAACCGGGTGATGGAGCTGTCCGCCGCCAACCAGGTGCAGGACGCGATGCAGCTGGTCAATGGTGAAATGAATCAATTCGCCGACAAGATGACCCTCGCGTTGACCGAGCTGACTTCGTTGAATAAGCAGGGCGCCGGGCAGGCAAGCGATCTGGCGCGGGTGGTGTTCTCGAGTGCGGTCGGCTGGGTCGCCGGCATGATGCTGCTGACGGCGCTGATCACGCTGTTGCTGGCGTGGGGGTTGACCCGCAGCATCGTCAGACCGATCGCCCAGGCGTTGGGCATTGCTCAGGTGGTTGCAGCGGGTGACCTCACCGCACCGATCGTCGTGGAGGGCCGTGATGAGCCCGCCCGGTTGCTGGAAGCCCTCAAGACCATGCAACAGAATTTGCGCAGCACGATCATGCGCATCGCCGACTCCTCGAACCAGCTGGCGTCGGCTTCCGAAGAACTCAGCACCGTCACCGAGGATGCCACCCGCGGCCTTCACCAGCAGAGCCTTGAGATTGATCAGGCGGCGACGGCGGTCAACGAGATGACCGCGGCGGTCGAGGAAGTGGCACGCAATGCCGTGGCCACGTCCGAAGCGTCCGGTGAGTCTGACCGGATTGCTCAACATGGCCGGCAGCAGGTCAAGCAGACGGTGGCGTCCATCGCCCATCTGGCCGAAGACGTGACCGACGCCGGCGAGCAGGTGCAGACCCTGGCCCAGAAGGTGTATGGCATCAGCAAGGTGCTGGACGTGATTCGCTCGGTTGCCGAGCAGACCAATCTGCTGGCGTTGAACGCGGCTATTGAAGCAGCGCGGGCTGGAGAGGCGGGACGAGGCTTCGCGGTGGTGGCGGATGAGGTGCGTGCTTTGGCCCATCGGACTCAGTCATCGACCCAGGAAATCGAACAACTGGTGGGCGACATCCGTCAGGGCACCGATCAGGCCGTGGCCGCCATGCAAGGCAGCAACAGCCGCGCGCAGACCACCCTTGAGCTGGCACAATCCGCCGGGGTGGCGCTGGACGACATCGCTGCGGCGATCACACTCATTACCGAACGCAACGAGGTCATCGCCAGTGCGTCAGAGGAACAGGCACAGGTCGCGCGGGAGGTCGACCGCAACCTCACCAACATCCGCGACATCTCCCTGCAGAGCTCGGCCGGCGCCAACCAGACCAGCGCTGCCAGCCACGAACTGTCGCGACTGGCGACAGACCTTAATGGCATGGTTGCAGCATTCTCAGTGTGACACCTTGAGTCTTCCCGGCTAAAGCCGGTCCCACAAAAAGAAGGCCCCACGCAGTGCATTTGTGCTGGCAATAAAAAAGGCGCCCCGAGGGGCGCCTTTCTTATCTGCAACTGACTCTATTACTTGCCAGTCCAGCGCTTCATCACCAGCGTGGCGTTGGTGCCGCCGAAGCCGAAGCTGTTGCTCATCACCAGATTCAGCTCGGTGTTTTCGCGGGTCTTGGTCAGGATCGGCATGTCGGCAACGGCTGGGTCCAGCTCGTCGATGTTCGCCGAACCGGCCATGAAGTTGCCTTCCATCATCAGCATGCAGTAGATCGCTTCGTGAACGCCGGCGGCGCCCAGGGAGTGACCCGACAGGCTCTTGGTTGAGCTGATGGCAGGCGCCTTGTCGCCAAACACCTCACGCACGCCTTCCATTTCCTTGACGTCGCCGACCGGAGTGGAGGTGCCGTGGGTGTTCAGGTAGTCGATGGTGCCATCAACGGTGGACAACGCCTGCTGCATGCAGCGGATGGCGCCTTCGCCGCTTGGAGCGACCATGTCATAACCGTCGGAAGTGGCGCCGTAGCCTACCAGCTCTGCGTAGATCTTCGCGCCACGGGCCAGAGCGTGCTCCAGTTCCTCGACCACCACCATGCCGCCGCCGCCGGCGATGACGAAACCGTCGCGGTCAGCATCGTAGGCACGGGAAGCCTGTTCAGGCGTGTCGTTGCGTTTGCTGGACAGTGCACCCATGGCGTCGAACAGGAACGACTGGCTCCAGTGCTCCTCTTCGCCACCGCCGGCAAACACGATGTCCTGCTTGCCCATCTGAATCTGCTCCATGGCGGTACCGATGCAGTGAGCACTGGTGGCGCAGGCAGAAGCGATGGAGTAGTTCAGGCCCTTGATCTTGAATGGCGTTGCCAGACAGGCTGAAACCGTGCTGCTCATGGTCCGGGTGACGTAATACGGGAGAACCTTTTTGATGCCTTTCTCGCGCAGGATGTCCAGCGCTTCCATCTGGTTCAGGGTCGAAGCACCGCCAGAGCCGGCAATCAGACCGGTACGCGGGTTGGATACCATCTCTTCGGTCAGGCCGGAGTCTTCCACGGCGCTCTTCATGGCCACGTAGGCATAAGCCGCCGCCTGACCAACGAAGCGCAGGGTTTTGCGGTCGACCAGTTCCTTGAGCGGCAGGTTTGGATCGATGGAACCCGATACCTGGCTGCGCAGACCCATTTCGGCGTATTCCGGGTTGAAACGGATGCCAGGGCGACTTGCACGCAAGTTGGCGGAGACGGTGTCTTTGTCATTGCCCAAGCAGGAAACAATGCCCAGACCAGTGATAACGACGCGGCGCATGCGAATACCCTTAGAAATTTTCAGTGGAAGTGAAGACACCGACGCGCAGGCCTTCGGCGGTATAGATTTCACGGCCGTCCACGCTGACCGAACCGTCGGCGATCGCCAGGTTCAGCTTGCCTTTGAGGACGCGCTTGATGTGAATGTTGTAGGTGACTTTCTTGGCGGTCGGCAGGACCTGACCGAAGAATTTCACTTCGCCCGAGCCCAGTGCGCGACCGCGGCCCGGCAGGCCTTGCCAGCCGAGGAAGAAACCGACCAGCTGCCACATGGCATCGAGGCCCAGGCAGCCCGGCATCACCGGATCACCTTCGAAGTGACAGGCGAAGAACCACAGGTCCGGGTTGATATCGAGTTCGGCGACCAATTCACCTTTTCCGTACTTGCCGCCTTCTTCGCTGATGTGGGTGATGCGATCGACCATCAGCATGTTGGGGGCGGGCAATTGCGCATTACCTGGGCCGAACAGCTCGCCGCGACTGCAGCGCAGCAGATCTTCCCGGGTAAAGGCGTTTTGTTTGGTCATGCGAACTCCTCGATAATCCTGTGCGGCAGGGTGTGGCGTTACTTACCCAGTCTGGCCAGCGGGTCATCCCTCTGCTGGCAGCCTACTCATAGACTATTGCGTTGTAGTGAAAGTCACAGCACGGGTGAAATGAAAGTACACCTGTGCACTGAAATTTTTCGACCGCGCGTGGGCGTGGGTCGAATCGGCACACAAGACTGCCGGAATTTATCCTTTACCGCCAGTCGCAGATGCCTTAATGGTCAACCATCGCTGCAAAACCTGCTGTAAATCAGTACGTTTGAATGGCTTGGCCAGGTAATCGTTCATTCCGGCTTGCAGACAGATGTCCCGGTCGCCGTGCTGGGCGTTGGCGGTCAGGGCAATAATGGGCAACGTCGCCAGCCCCGGCAGCATTCTGATTCGGCGCGTGGCTTCGTAGCCGTCCATGACCGGCAGTCGGCAGTCCATCAAAATCAGCGCAAAGCTTTCCCGGCTGGCCATGTTCACCGCTTCAACGCCATCCGCCGCCACGCTCACCTGCAAACCCAGGCTGCGTAGCATCGCCTCGACCACGGTGCGATTGACCGGGTTGTCCTCGACCAGCAGCACACAGGCGTCGCGGCTCTGGGGCATTTCGCCGACGCCGCCGGACGTGGGTTCTATCACTGGCGGCTGAACCCGCTGCAACGGGATTTTTAACTGAAACACCGAGCCGAGTCCTTCACTGCTCTGGGCCTGCAGTGACCCGCCCATGCGTTCGGCCAGGTTGCGCGCAATGGGCAGGCCCAGGCCGGTGCCGCCATAGCGACGGGAGATGGAGTTGTCCGCTTGCTGAAACGCGTCGAACATCGATTCCAGCAGGTCCGGAGAAATGCCGATGCCGCTGTCGCGCACCGCGCAGGTGAACAAAATGTGCTGCGGGTTGGCGAGGGTGAAGTCCGCTTCGACGCGCACGCTGCCGAACTCGGTGAATTTCAGCGCATTGCCGATCAGGTTGACCAGAATCTGCCGGATGCGCGTCGGGTCGCCCTTGACTTGTAGCGCCTCCATCGACGGCGGCAGTTCCAGTTCCAGTGCCAGACCGCGCTGCTGTGCGTTGTGGGCAAATGCCTGAACCGAGGTGCTGATGAGGTCGGCGAGGTTGAACGAAATGCTTTCCAGTTCCAGCGCATCGCGTTCGAAGCGGGAGAAATCCAGAATGTCGTTGATGACCCGCAGCAGGTGCTCGGTGGATTCCATGGCCAACGCGGCGTATTCAGCCTGCTCATCGGTCATCTTCGTGGTTTCCATCAACTGCAGCATGCCCAGTACGCCATTCATGGGCGTGCGCAGTTCGTGGCTCATCATGGCGAGGAATTCGGACTTCGCGTTGTTGGCACGTTCGGCTTCTTCGCGGGTGCGGATGAGCTCGTCCATTGCCTGCTTTTGCTCGCGGCTGGCCTTCTCAAGGCCCAGGGCCAGATTGTTGATGTGTCTGGCCAGATCGCCCAGCTCGGCATCGTCGGCAACCGGCAGCGGGGCCGAGTAATCGCCCTGCTGGATGGCTTTCACCGCCGCGCTCATGGCGCTGATCGGCTGGGACAGGCTCAGCGACAGGCGTCTGGCCAGCATGTAAGTAAAGAGAAGGGCGAACATCGCCAGTACACCGGCCTTCAGCAATATCTCCTGCTCGCGCTGGTTAAAGGCATCGCTGGACATGCCCACCAGCACCCGTCCCAGATAGCCTTCCACCGGCACGCTGGGGTCGTCACCGGAACCGGCTTCGTTGGCACTTTCGAACGGCTGCGCGGACCTGTCCGGCTGCAGGCGGATAGGCGCCTGGAACACTTCCATCTGCCGCGAATGCCCTTGTTCCTCGGCGGGTTCGACATGAACCAGCACCTTGCCGGCACTGTTGCGCACTTCGAGAAAACGCACGTGGGGCGTGTTCATCGTGGCGTTCATGAGGTTTTCCAGGACGGCGTTATTGCCGACGATGACCCCATATTCCGACGCGGGCGCCAACTGGTTGGCGATGAGTTGCCCGGTGTGATTGAGTTCCTGTCGCAGGTCCTGAATTCGCACCACAGTAAAGAAGCTGATTAGCAGGAGGGTCAGCAATAACGCGGGGCCCAGGCTGAGGATCTGCGTCCGGGTGCTGATGTTCCAGCCGCGCTGAGCCGTCACGACGCGATTCCAGCTGGCCGGATTCGCAGGATGTACCGAGGGTCAGGCATGGCAACGCCTGACGGGGCACGGGAAGTGAACGCTTGGTGTCATGTCACTGATCTCTTCGGGAACGACCTGACGATAGCTCATCGGCGTCGCTGAGGAATTTTCATCTCGGGGGCGCATCTTAACCGAGCTGTGGGCAATTTCCTCGGCAAGAGTGGGGGATCGGCTATAAGTTCGTGGGGGCACCTTTTGCCGCTGGCCCCGAGACTAACGCTCCGTATAATGCCCGCATCGCCAGATGTGATGGCCCTGAATGGATTGTTTTATGACCCAGCAGCAACCAATAGCGGTCCTTGGCGGCGGCAGCTTCGGGACCGCAGTGGCCAATCTGTTGGCCGGCAACGGTCATCGGGTGACGCAGTGGATGCGCGATCCGGAGCAGGCCGAGGCGATCCGGACGAACCGCGAGAACCCGCGCTACCTCAAGGGCATCAAGGTGCTCGACGGCGTCGAGCCGGTCACCGACCTGCACGCCACTTTGCAAGACAGTCAACTGGTGTTCGTGGCGCTGCCGTCCAGTGCGCTGCGTGGCGTACTGACCCCGCATGTCGATCTGCTCGCCGGCAAGATGCTGGTCAGCCTGACCAAGGGCATCGAGGCCGACACCTTCAAACTCATGAGCGAGATCCTCCAGGATATCGCCCCCGCTGCGCGGATTGGCGTGCTGTCCGGGCCCAATCTGGCCCGGGAAATCGCCGAATACGCCCTGACTGCGACTGTGGTTGCCAGCGAAGATGAAGACCTCTGTCAGCAGGTTCAGGCCGCGCTGCACGGTCGTACCTTCCGCGTGTACGCCAGCGCCGACCGTTTTGGCGTGGAGCTGGGCGGCGCGCTGAAAAACGTTTACGCCATCATCGCCGGCATGGCGGTGGCGCTGAACATGGGCGAGAACACCAAGAGCATGCTGATCACCCGCGCGCTGGCGGAGATGACCCGCTTTGCGGTCAGTCAGGGTGCCAACCCGATGACCTTCCTTGGGCTGGCCGGTGTCGGCGATCTGATCGTCACCTGTTCGTCGCCGAAGAGCCGTAATTATCAGGTCGGTTTTGCCCTGGGGCAGGGCCTGAGCCTGGACGAAGCGGTGACCCGACTGGGCGAGGTCGCGGAGGGCGTCAACACCCTCAAGGTGCTCAAGGCCAAGGCGCAGGAACTGCAGGTCTACATGCCGCTGGTGGCAGGGCTTCACGCCATTCTTTTCGAGGGCCGCACGCTGGAGCAGGTCATCGAGCTGCTGATGCGCGCCGAGCCCAAAACCGACGTCGATTTCATTTCAACCAGTGGTTTCAACTGATCCCCACACGGAGAAGCTCTTGAACGAATCAAAACTCAAGCAACACGAATCGATCCTGCTGCGCATCTTGTGGATGGTGCTGTTTGTGCTGGTCTGGCAAGTGGCGGAGGTGGTGCTGGGGGTGGCTGTCCTGGTGCAGCTGGTTTACCGCCTGTTCAATGGCGCGCCGAGCCTCAGCGTCATGTCGTTCGGCGACAGCCTGAGCCAGTATCTGGCGCAGATCGGTCGCTTTGGCACCTTCCACACCGACCAGAAGCCATGGCCGTTTGCTGACTGGCCTGCGCCGCGTGCTCCTGAGGGCGAGGCGCCGCATGTGGTGGTTGTCAAGCCGCAACCGGCGCCTGCCGCGGCTGAGCCGACGCCCGTCACGCCTCAACCGGTGCCAGTGACTCCGCACCCGGTTCCCGCCACGCCGCCGGTGGTTTCCGAAACCCCGCAGGTGGTGGTCGACACGTCGCCCCCTGTTGCCGATGCATCGTCCTCTGCGCCGGTTGGCCCGTCGGTTACTCCGCCGGTTGGCCCGTCGGTTACTCCGCCGGTTAAGCCCGACGAAGAGCCGAAACCGTGAAGCTCTGGATTCTGCGACACGGCGAGGCGAAACCTCAGGCCCGTACGGATGCCGAGCGAGAGCTGACGGCCAAGGGCCGCGAAGAGGTGTTGCGCAGCGCCGCTCACCTGATGGGTCAGCCGCTGCAGCGGATTATCGCCAGCCCCTATGTGCGTGCTCAGCAGACCGCCGAGCTGGTCCGTCAGGCCCTCGGGTTCACCGATGCCATCGTGACCGTGCCGTGGCTGACGCCAGACTGCAATCCGCACAAGGTGCTCGAGCAACTGGATGCGTACAGCGCGGAGAATGTGTTGCTGGTCAGCCATCAACCCTTGGTGGGCACGTTGATCGGGCTGGCGGTGCATGGCTCTTTGCAGCAGGCGCAACCGATGCACACCGCCAGTCTTGCTCGGCTTGAGGCGGATTTGCCCCTTGCCGGTGCGATGGAACTGGTGGTTGTTCGGCACGCTGAATGATGGGGCGGTAAGCAGTTTGCTCAGCTCGCCCTGTTGCCTTTGATATGTATTGATGACTCTCTAATAACAAGGAAGAACCATGAGTGTATGGCGTAGCCCTCCGGACCTTGACGCGCTTAATGCGAAGCAGAAGAACACCATCGGTGAGGTGCTGGATATTCGGTTTGAAGCGGTCGACGATCGGTCTCTGACGGCGAGCATGGCGGTGGATGAGCGCACTCATCAGCCTTACGGTTTGTTGCACGGCGGCGCGTCGGTGGTGCTGGCGGAGACGGTGGGGTCTACGGCCAGTTATCTGGTGATTGATACCGATCGGTTTTTTTGTGTCGGGATTGAGGTCAACGCGAACCATTTGCGCGGGGTGCGCAGTGGGCGGGTAACGGCGGTGGCGCACCCGGTGCATATCGGGCGCACGACCCATGTCTGGGATATTCGTCTGACGACGGAGGACGGCAAGGCCTGTTGTATTTCCCGGTTGACGGTGGCGGTGGTGCCCCATGGTGAGCAGCCTCCGTCTCGCTGATGGTTGGGCGCTTGACGCCAAGATCAAGGGCGTCGGCCTAACGGCCTCGGGTTTCGCCTTCGGCGAGTTACTTGGAAAAGCACCCCAAGTAACCAAAGGTGCCTGCTCCTGGTTGGGCCCTTCGTTCCTCAGGGTTCCTTCACTCCGGTCTCGCTCCGTGGGCCCGCCGCCATCCGCCATCCATGGCGGGGGGCGGCTCTCGCGGCATCCATGCCGCTCGGCCCACTGCGCGAGACCTGCGTTCAGCCTGCACCCAAGTCGCGATTGGCGGTGTTTGAGCCATTTGCGTACGAAGATCAAAAGCGCGTTTGCCCAGATCAAAAGCTTCCCGGCTGAAGCCGGTCCTACGGTCGGAGTTGTCGCTACTCCCACTGGCTGCACGCGCTGCTGTGAGTAGGACCGGCTTTAGCCGGGAAGAGGCAGGATTGGGCACCATCAATCTTACGGTCCAGCGCTCGATCGTTCCCACGCTCCGCGTGGTAATGCCGCCTCAGACGCTCTGCGTCTCTGCCGTGGCGCTCACACCCACCCAGATAAACCTCCCCATGACCGGAGTGGCCTCATCGATGGCAGTTCCGGTCATTGCCGCGCTTGGCGGGCGGTGCGCACAATCGCGGCTTGTTCTGGTTGCTCTGGGTGTGTCGGCATGTCTCAACTTCTGTTTTTCGCTCACGCCAATGGCTTTCCGTCGGGTACGTACGGCAAGTTGTTCGCGGCGCTTGGGCCTGAGTTCGAGATTCGTCATCTGGAGCAGCATGCCCATGACCCGCAATTTCCGGTGACGGACAACTGGCCGGAGCTGGTGGATGAGTTGATTCATCATCTGCGCGAGCAGGCGCAACCGGTGTGGGGCGTAGGCCATTCGCTGGGTGGTGTGCTGCATTACCACGCGGCGCTGCGTCATCCTGAGTTGTACCGCGGCGTTGTGATGCTGGATTCACCGGTGCTGACCCGGTTCGATCAGTGGATGATTCGGGCGGCCAAGCGCTTCGGGTTTATCGACCGCATCACGCCTGCCGGCCGGACATTGGGGCGTCGTGAGGTGTTCAGCAGCGTCGAGTCGGCGCGGGATTACTTTGCCGGCAAGTCGCTGTTCCGGCGTTTCGATCCCGAGTGTTTCGAGGCGTATCTGCTTCACGGGCTGCAAGCCGATGGCGACGGGCTGCGCTTGCGTTTCGACCCTGCCACCGAAATCAGCATCTACCGCAGCGTGCCCCACACCAGCCCCGGTCTGGCCCGTCAGTTGCGAGTACCGTTGGCGATGGTGCGCGGCGAGAGCAGCGATGTGGTGCGGCGCCACCATGCGCTGTCGGTCAAAAGCATGCGCGAAGGCGAGTATCTTTCCGTGCCCGGCGGGCATATGTTCCCGCTTGAACATCCCGAGGACACCGCCCACATGCTCAAAACGCTGTTTTCCCGCTGGACGGCCAGAGCTGAAGGCGCAACCACTGACGCCGCCCTGCAACGAGCCCGTGCATGACCTGCTCGGTGGAAGAGATCCGCCTGAGCCTGCCCCATATCGAGCTGGCCGCTCATCTGTTCGGTCCCCAGGACGGCATTCCGGTAATCGCTCTGCATGGCTGGCTGGACAACGCCAACAGCTTCGCGCGGCTGGCGCCCAAGCTTGAAGGGCTGCGGATCCTGGCACTGGACATGGCCGGGCATGGCCACTCCGACCACCGCCCGCCGGGTTCGGCGTACGGTTTGCCGGACTACGCCCACGACGTGTTGCAGGTGGCGGGGCAGATGGGCTGGGAGCGGTTTTCTCTGCTGGGGCATTCCCTCGGGGCAATTATTTCGGTGATCGTCGCGGCGGCGGTCCCCGAACGAGTTAATCGTCTGGCCTTGATCGACGGGTTGGTTCCGCCGGTGGGCGAGCCCGAGTCTGTGGTCGAGCGCATGGGCGCGGCGCTGCAGGCGCAATTGACCCAGCAGAGCAAGCGTAAGCCCGTCTACCCGGACATGGACCGGGCGGTGGAGGCGCGGATGAAAGGCATGGTCGCGGTCAGTCGTGAGGCCGCCGAGCTGTTGGCCCTGCGTGGCTTGATGCCGGTGCCGGGTGGTTACACCTGGCGCAGCGACAGCCGACTGACCTTGCCCTCGTCGATTCGTCTGACGCGAGCGCAGGCGCTGGCTTTCGTCACGGCGGTGCGCTGTCCGGCACAGTTGATCGTGGCCGAGGAGGGCATGCTTGCGCAGAACCGGGAGCTGCTCGCCAGCGTTCCTTTTACGGTGACGTCCTTGCCGGGCGGGCACCATCTGCACCTCAACGACGAGGCGGGGGCGCGCTCTGTTGCAGACTGTTTCAATCGCTTCTTCGCCGTGCCTTGACTTGCGACCTGCAACTGCCGAGGCTGGGGCAGTTGAAACAGGAGACTGCACGATGGACCACTGCCCACGCCGCACCGTTTTATTTTCATGCTCGCCGCGCGTTGTCGCGGCTTTGTTTTGCCTGCCGATTACGTCCACGGGTGCTTTGCCTGCTGCATTCGCCGCCGCCTCGCCGATTGCCCTGCCATGAGCGCCTCCATGACGTTCACCCGCACGCTCGCGCTGACGCTGCTGCTGACCGGCTTCAGCGCCGCCATCCAGGCGGCCGACGTTCCCGGCAGTCAGGATTTGCCCAATCTGCCGCGACTGACAGACGCGGAAATCGTTGATTATCGGCCTGCCGTTGAGCTGGAACGCATTTACCCGCTGGGCTCGATTCGCAAGATCAGCGGCCAGTTGCGCTTCGACGGGCAAGTGTCCGGGCGCGGCAACGTCACCGCCATCACCTACCAATTGCCGGTCGAGCACAGCGCCGACGAAGCGTTCACCGCCGCCCGCGAAGCGCTACAGCAGCAGGGCGCGCAGCTGTTGTTCTGGTGCCAGGCGCGGGATTGCGGCGAAAGCAGCCTGTGGGCCAACGAGGTGTTCGGCAATGCCAAGCTGTATGGCGCCGACAACGGTCAGTCCTACTTGCTGCTGCGCCTGGCCGCGCCGGCGGACAACACACTCGTGGCGTTGTACGGCATCACCCGGGGCAACCGCCGGGCTTTCCTTCACGTCGAGCAGTTTCAGTCGAGCACGCCGTTGGGGGACTTGCTGCCGACTTCCGCGACCCTGTTGCGCGAGCTGAAAAGCACCGGCGAGCTCGAACTGCCGATGCTGACCGCTGAGCCGCAGGAGCCGTGGATCACCTTGCTGTCCCGTGGCCTGAATCTGGACAGCACCTTGCGGGTTACGCTTTCCGGGGATCAGCGCGAAGCGTGGCGTCAGGCGCTGGTGGCCAAAGGCGTACGCGCTGCACGAATGGAAGCGGGCGACCGGAAAAATCCCGGCCTGACCCTCGAACTCATCCGCTGAAGACCGCAGAGCCAGGTTTGGTCTGACTTCACCGTGTGTTTACAATGCAGCCCTCCAATCGTACCCGTGAGTCAGATGACAGAGCCAAGCGTGCTTCGCCTTTCCATTATTGTGACGTTTGCTCTGGCTATTTTTGGGGTGGTGTTCGGTCTGCTGACCGGGTCTGCGTCGATTATTTTTGACGGCGTATACACCCTTATCGACGCAATCATGACGAGCTTTGCACTGGTCGTTGCCAAGCTGATTGCCTTCTCTCACAACGATGTCGGTCGCGCCCGGCTGACCAAGAATTTCACGATGGGGTTCTGGCACCTTGAGCCCATTGTGCTTGGTTTGTCCGGGACTTTATTGGTTGGCACCGCTGGCTATGGCCTGATCATGGCCGTCGGCAGCCTGATGGCGGGCGGGCGACACCTGGACTTCGATCTCGCGCTCATTTTTGCTTTTGTGGCCCTTGTCAGCGCGGTCGGAATGATCATCTATGGCCGACGAGCAAACAAACGCCTCAATTCAAGCTTCATCGCCCTGGACATAAAAGCCTGGACAATCTCCGCTGCAATGACCGGCGCTCTGTTAGTCGCGTTCCTGACCGGCTCGATTATCAGGGGCACAGAGCTGGAATGGTTATCGCCTTACATAGATCCAGCGGTGTTGGCGCTTGTCTGCCTCATCGTTTTACCCTTGCCTCTGCCGACGATTCGTGACGCTCTCGCAGATGTTCTGCTGGTGACCCCGCCAGAAATGAAGAAAAGAGTCGATGACGTTGCCAGCGATGCTGTCCAGCGACATGGCTTCCTTTCCTACCGTGCCTATGTGGCCCGGGTGGGGCGCGGGAGGCAGATCGAGATTTACTTCATCGTTCCACCGGGCTTGCCGCCACGCTCCCTGGAGGCATGGGATCTGATCCGGGATGAAATTGGCGAAGAGGTCGGAGGTACCGGCCCTGATCGTTGGCTGACAATCGCTTTTACCGTTAATAAAGAATGGGCTGAGTGATAGAAGGTCAATTCGCTCGCAAACACCGGTGGACAGGTCTTAAGCACGCATAGACCCGTCTCGGTTCCGTCCTGAAGGCTGGCGTGGGTGTGAGCGCGCGGCGGGCTGCGTGGTTAGACGGTATGCTGCTCGGATTAACCCCCCTCTTTTGCGGAATGAACGATGTTCAATAACGATCGCCTGTTGGTGCAGATTCTCCTGCTCGCGCTGCTCGGCGCCTGCCTGTGGGTGATGGTGCCGTTCTGGTCGGCGCTGTTCTGGGGTGCGGTGCTGGCGTTTGCCAGTTGGCCGCTGATGCGTCTGTTGACCCGCGCGCTCAAGGGGCGTGAGTCCCTCGCGGCGGCGATTCTGACGCTGGGGTGGATGGTGCTGGTGCTCGCGCCGCTGGTCTGGCTGGGTTTCAATCTGGCGGACCACGTGCGCGACGCAACGGCGTTCGTCAAGGACGTGCAAGTGGACGGCCTGCCGGATCCACCCACTTGGCTGGCGGGCGTTCCGCTGGTGGGCGAGCGGTTGGTGGGTTACTGGAACACCATCGACCAACAAGGCGCGGCGCTGCTGGTCAGCGTCCGGCCTTACCTCGGGCAAGTAGGCAACTGGCTGCTGGCGCGCAGTGCGCAGATCGGCGGCGGCATTCTTGAGCTGACCCTGAGTATCGTCTTCGTGTTCTTTTTCTACCGCGACGGGCCGCGGGTGGCGGCGTTCGTGCTGAGTCTGCTGGAACGGCTGATCGGCGATCGCGCGCAGTACTACCTCGATCTGGTGGCCGGCACGGTGCAACGGGTGGTCAACGGTGTGATCGGCACGGCTGCGGCGCAAGCGGTGCTGGCCCTGATCGGTTTCCTGATTGCCGGCGTGCCGGGCGCTCTGGTGCTGGGCATCGGCACCTTCCTGCTGAGCCTGGTGCCCATGGGCCCGCCGCTGATCTGGATACCCGCCACGGCGTGGCTGGCCTGGAGAGGCGATTACGGCATGGCGATTTTTCTCGGCTTGTGGGGCACCTTCATCGTCAGTGGCGTCGATAACGTGCTCAAGCCGTACCTGATCAGTCGGGGCGGCAACCTGCCGTTGGTGATTGTCTTGCTCGGGGTGTTTGGCGGGTTGCTGGCGTTCGGCTTCATCGGCCTGTTCATCGGCCCGACCTTGCTGGCGGTGGCCTACAGCTTGCTGCTGGACTGGGTCGGCGACAGCCGCGCGCGGCAGCCGGTCAAGTAATTCACACCCGTAAAAAGCACGGGCATAAAAAACCGCCGCCGAGCTCAGCCCGGCGGCGGTTTTTTTTCGTCAGGCCGAGGTGCTGACGTATTTGCCGGACGTGGCGTTGCTGTTGAGGTTGTAACGGTCACTGAGGGCCGCGACCATGCGGTTCAAGGCTTCGGTGGCCTGTGTGGTGGTTTGCGAAGTGGCTGTTTGGCTAGCGGCGGTCTGGTTGCTGGAGGACGAGGTGCTGGCGGAATTCGTCGTGCCCTGCAACGCGCTGGTCAGTTCGGCCGCGGTGATGCTGCCGTCACTGTCGCTGTCCAGGCTGCTGAACAGGTCACTGGCGTCTTCAGCAGGGGTCGGAGGCGGCGGTTGTTGGGCCTGCAGGCTGGCGGTCAGTTCGTCGAGGCTGACGGTGCCGTCCTTGTTGGTGTCGAGGGCGTCGAACACCTTACTGCTGTCGGCGCTGCTGTCCGAACTGCTCAACGCTGTGGTCAGTTCAGCGCTGCTGACCGTCCCGTCGCCGTCGCTGTCCAGCGCACTGAGCAGGTTTTGCGCTTCGTCTTCGGAGGACGCGGCGTCCATCTGCATCGGCGGTGGCGGCGGAGGCGTCAACGCAGCCAGTTCGTCGGCGTCGAGGCTGTCGTCGTCATTGCTGTCGAGATCGCCGAACGCCTTGCTCAAGCTGACGGTAATGCCGTCTTTGGAATCCGAGGAAAGCGACGAGCTCAGCTCGTCCTTGTCGATGCTGCCGTCGCCGTTCGCGTCGAGTTTCTTCAATAATTCGTCGGCGAACTTCTTGCTGTTGGCTGTGCTGGTGGTGCTGCTCGTGCTGGCACTGGTGTAGCTGGAATAACTGCTGCTGCCGCTGACGCCTGTGATCATCGGACTGACTCCCCATCAGATGGATAATGCCGGGCGGTGCTCCGGCTTATGCAGCGTCAGGGCAAGGCGTGTCGTGGGTGTGTTGGGTTTGTACCGGCGGAGTTACCTGAGCGCTTGCGTCAGGCTTCGCTCAGTGGGACCGGCTTTAGCCGGGAAGAGGCCAGTCAGAACACCGTCAGATTTAGGGTGTGACGCCTGACGAATTCCCGGCTAAAGCCGGTCCCACAATGGGCTCCATCGCCAGTACCACCGAACTCACCCGGTCCCATCCTGCTGATGGCTCCGGGTCAGATTCGCGGCAGATCCAGCACGGCGGTCAGGCCGCCGCCGCGGGTTTTTTCGAGGCGCAGGTCGCCGCCCATTCGGCGCGCGGCTTCCCGGGCGATGGTCATGCCGATGCCGACGCCGCCCGAGTTGCGATTGCGCGAGCTCTCGACGCGATAGAAGGGCTCGAACACCACTTCACGCAGGTCTTCAGGAATGCCGGGGCCGTGATCGATGACGCTGACCCGCAGGCGATCGCTGGCGTCTTCGATCTCCACCCGCGCGTGCCCGGCGTAACGCAGGGCGTTGTCGATGAGGTTGTTCAGGCACGAACGCAGGGCCATGGGCTGGGATTTCAGTGGCCGGCATGTGCCGCTCGCCTGAATGTCGTCACCGTTGTCTTGGGCGTTTTCGGCGAGGGATTCAATCAGCGCCTGCACGTCGAAATACTGCAGCGCTTCGCTGGTGCGCTGTTCGTTGAGGTAGGTCAGGGTCGCGTCGAGCATGCCGATCATGTCGTTGAGGTCCTGGCTCATCTGCCCGTGCAGCCGCGGCTCGTCGATCTGCTCGACCCGCAGTTTCAGACGCGCCAGCGGCGTGCGCAGGTCATGGGACACGGCGGCGAGCATGCGCCCGCGCTGTTGCACCTGTTCGCGAATGCGCTCCTGCATCAGGTTGAACGCCTGCGCCGCCTGACGTGCCTCGCGAGGGCCATTGGCGGCCAGGGGCGGGCTGTCGAGGTTTTCGCTGAGGCGCTCGGCCGCTTCGCTCAGTCGGCGGATCGGCCGGCTCAGGGCCTTGGCGCCGAACCAGGCGGCGAGCACCAGGCTGATCAGCTGGAACAGCAAGGGCACCAGCGGAATGCCGAGCATCGGTGGGCGGCATCCTTGCGGTGGAGGAGGGCGCTGAAGGTCGTCGTCCGTTGCAGCGTCGCGTTCGGGTGGCGGTTGCATCTGGCTTGCCATCGGCCGATCGCAACCGGGCGGGGGCGGCATTCTGGGGCCGTAGTGGTGAAACCAGACGAATGCGAGCAGGTGCGCCAGGACGATCGCCAGCATTGCCCCGCCAAACAGCCGGGCAAACAGGGTATCGGCCGAGCGGATCAACCAATCTCCCGGGCGTCGAACATGTAGCCTTCGCCGCGCACGGTTTTGATCAGTTGCGGTGATTTCGGGTCATCGCCGAGCTTCTGCCGCAGGCGCGAGACGAGGAGGTCGATGCTGCGATCGAACGCTTCGATGGAGCGGCCCCGGGCGGCGTCGAGCAGTTGTTCGCGGTTGAGCACGCGACGCGGCCGTTCGAGGAAGACCCGCAGCAGGCGGAATTCGGCGTTGGACAAGGGCACGACGAGGCCGTCCGGCGCGGTGAGTTGGCGCAGGACGCTGTTCAGGCGCCAGTTGTCGAAGCGCAGGGTGGTGCGTTCTTCGGTGCGGTCATCGCGGACGCGGCGCAGGATGGTCTGGATCCGCGCGACGAGTTCGCGGGGCTCGAAGGGTTTGGCCATGTAGTCATCGGCGCCCAGTTCCAGGCCGATGATGCGGTCGGTGGGTTCGCAGCGGGCGGTGAGCATGAGGATGGGGATGTCGGAGGTGCTGCGCAGCCAGCGGCAGAGGGAGAGGCCGTCTTCGCCGGGGAGCATGAGGTCGAGGACGACGACGTCGTAGGTGTCTTCGGTGAGGGCCAGGCGCATGGCGTTGCCGTCGGTGACGCCGGTGCTGTGGATGTTGAAGCGGGCGAGGTAGTCGCAGAGCAGTTCGCGGATGGGGATGTCGTCGTCGACGATGAGGGCGCGGGTGTTCCAGCGGCGCTCTTCGCTCGGCGCGGTGGCGGTGGTGCTGTCGGGTGTTGTCTGCATGGTGCTGCCGCCGTGTGGTGCTGCCGAGTGGGCCGCGGGTAGGAGTCGACGCTGCCATGCTACTTCGCTGGCGAGCGGGGCGGAAGGGTGAGGGGGGCAGGTGTCGGTGGATTGTCTTGAATGTATCAAGGTCGGTACACGGCTGACCTGCCGTGCTTCGTATCAAGATCAAGATCAAGGGCGTCTGCCTGGGGGCAGACTGTTTCGCCTTCGGCGAGTTACTTGGAAAAGCACCCCAAGTAACCAAGGGTGCTTGCTCCTGGTTGGGCCCTTCGTTCCTCAGGGTTCCTTCACTCCGGTCTCGCTCCGTGGGCCCGCGCCGAACGGGCATCCATGCCCTGACGGCGCTCTCGCCGCATCCATGCGGCTCGGCCCACTCCGCGAGACCTG
>NZ_JBTOQG010000013.1:0-87859 GCF_055283955.1 Pseudomonas sp. HP_12 | reverse complement strand
ATACCCTCACTCCGACGACGCTCCGTGGGCCCGCGCCGAACGGACATCCATGTCCTAGCGGCGCTCTCGCGGCATCCATGCCGCTCGGCCCACTCCGCGTCGTCTGCGTTCAGCCTGCACCCAAGTCGCGATTGGCGGTGACTGGGCGTTATGTGTATGAAGATCAAGATCAAAAGCTTCCCGGCTGAAGCCGGTCCTTCAGTCGGAGCCAATCCCACTGGATGCATGCGCTGCTGTTAGTGGGACCGGCTTTAGCCGGGAAGAGGCCAGCCCAGGCGCCAGCAATTTTGCTGATCTCACACCCATCCTGTGGGAGCGAGCTTGCTCGCGAATGCTTTATCTCGCACACCTGATATTCGGTGGATGTACCAACCCCTTCGTGAGCAAGCTCACTCCCACAAGTCCTTAGCGACTGATCTGCTCTTGATCTTGATCTTGATCTTCTTCCGCAATGGGTCAAACACCACAAACCGCGACTTGGGTGCAGGCTGAACGCAGGTTTCGCGGAGTGGGCCGAGCGGCATGGATGCCGCGAGAGCCGCCCCCCGCCATGGATGGCGGCGGGCCCACGGAGCGAGACCGGAGTGAAGGAACCCCGAGGTACGAGGGGCCAAACCAGGAGCAAGCCCCCTTGGTTACTTGGGGGGCTTTTTCCAAGTAACTCGCCGAAGGCGAAACAGTCTGCCCCCAGGCAGACGCGTGTGATCTTGATCTCAGCCTTACAACAAAGCGGCGCCGACCAGGCCACTCAGGACCCCGACCAGCATGGTCAACACCCCAACGGTCACCAGCACCTTGGCGTCGAAAGACTTACGCAGCATCAACAACGACGGCAGGCTCACGCTCGGCAGGGTCATCAGCAACGCCACCGCCGGCGCAGTGCCCAGGCCCAGGTTCAGCAGCGTCTGCACGATCGGGATTTCGGCGGCGGTCGGGATCACAAACAACGTGCCGACAATCGCCAACGGCACCAGCCACAACAGGCTGTTGCCCATCGCGCCGTCAACGTGAGGGAACAGCCAGACCCGCGCGGCGCCGAGAATCAGCACGGCGATGACGTAGATCGGGATGGTGGTCCAAAACAACTGCCAGAGCGTCTTGCCCCAACGCACCAGCAGGCTGCCTTCCTCCGGCGTCTCGGCGTTGGCCACCGCTTCCATCGCCTGTTCAGGCACCACTTCCGGGCGGGAGATGCGTTGCGCGACAAGGGAAACACCGATCACCAGCACCAGGCCCGCCACCAGTCGCAGCACCGTAAAGCCCCAGCCCAGCACGAAACCCATGAACACCAGCGTGGCCGGGTTGAGCACCGGGTTGGCGATCCAGAAGGCCAGCGCCGCGCCTACCGACACGTTCTGCTTGCGCAGGCCCGCAGCCACCGGCGCCGCGCAGCAGCTGCACATCATGCCGGGCAGGGCGAACAGGCCGCCGCGAAGGGTGGAGCCGAGTCCGGCGCGGCCGAACATTTTCAGCAACCAGTCACGGGGAATCAGCACCTGCACCAGCGAGCCGAGAATCACTGCCAGCACGGCGGCCTTCCAGATCGCCAGAAAGTACACCTGGGCGTAAGCCAGAGCGGCGGCCCACGGCGTGGCCGGGTTGTCGTTGATGATCGAGCCGCCGATGTTATGGGTGTCGGCCGCGATGAAGGACTTGAGGTAATACGGCGACCACTTGACGTAGTACAAGCCGATGGCAGCCACCAGCAGGAACGCCAGGGGTTTCCACCAGAACGACCAGCCGCGGCGTTCGGAGGTGAGCGGAAGGGCAGTCATGACAGGCACCAGAGCAGGAAATCGAGGGGGCGCGATGATACGCCGTGGCCGGGCATTATAGTAGGTGTCACAAGGTATGTCGGCTCACGCCCGTCCGCTGAAATCCAGCCCGGAAGCGCGCAGCAGTTCCTGGGTGTAGGGCTGGCGCGGATGGCTGAAAATCTCCCGCGCCGCCCCTTGCTCGACCACTTTGCCGTCCTTGATCACCAGCACGTCATGGGCCAGCGCGTGAACCACCGCCAGGTCGTGGCTGATGAACAGATAACTCAGGCCGTGACGGATCTGCAAATCCCGCAGCAGCGCAATGATCTGTTTTTGCACGGTGCGATCCAGCGCCGAGGTGGGTTCGTCGAGCAGAATCAGCTCCGGTTCCAGCACCAGCGCCCGGGCAATGGCCACCCGCTGGCGTTGACCGCCGGAGAATTCGTGGGGGTAGCGATGGCGGCTGTCCGGGTCGAGGCCGACTTCGCCGAGGACGCGGATGACCGTCTGTTCACGCTCGGCCGGGGTGCCGATGCCGTGGGTCAGCAGCCCTTCGGCGATGATCTGCTGCACCGTCATGCGCGGACTCAAACTGCCGAACGGATCCTGAAACACCACCTGGATGCGCTTGCGCAATGGCCGCATCAACTGCTGGCTGCGCAGGCTCAGCTCCTTGTTGGCGAAGCGGATGCTGCCTTCGGAATCGATCAGTCGCAGGATCGCCTGACCCAAGGTCGATTTGCCCGAGCCGGATTCGCCGACGATCCCCAGGGTCTGGCCTTTCAACAGCTCGAAACTCACCCCGTCCACCGCCTTGATGTACTGCCGCTCGCGTCGCAACAACGGCTTGGCCAGAGGAAACCAGACCTTCAGAGCGTCCACCGACAGCAGCGTTTGAGTGTGCTCGCCGGGCACCGGTTCGCCGTCGGGTTCGGCGTTGATCAGCAGGCGGCTGTAGGGGTGTTGCGGAGTGGCGAACAGCGTCTGGCAGTCGGCCTGCTCGACGATCTCGCCGGCGCGCATCACACAGACCCGCTGGGCGACGCGCCGCACCAGATTGAGGTCGTGGCTGATCAACAGCAGCGACATGCCCAGCCGCTGTTGCAGGGATTTGAGCAGTTCGAGAATTTTCAGCTGCACCGTGACGTCCAGCGCGGTGGTCGGCTCGTCGGCGATCAGCAGCTCGGGCTCGTTGGCCAGGGCCATGGCGATCATCACCCGCTGGCGCTGGCCGCCGGACAGTTGATGGGGCAGGGCCTTGAGCCGCTGCGGCGGGTTTTGAATCCCCACCAGAGCGAGCAATTCCAGGGTGCGCTCCCGGGCGGCCTTGCCCTTGAGGCCCTTGTGCATGGCGAGGATTTCGCCGATCTGTTTCTCCACGGTGTGCAACGGATTCAGCGAGGTCATCGGCTCCTGAAAGATCATGGCGATGCGGTCGCCGCGCAGGCCCCGAAGTTCTTTGTCGCTCGCGTGCAACAGATCGACGCCCTTGTAGCGAATGCTGCCCTGTGTGCTGACGGACTTTGCCGGCAGCAGGCGCAGGATCGAGTGCGCGGTCACCGACTTGCCCGAGCCTGACTCGCCGACCAGCGCCAGACACTCGCCGGGCTGGATGTCGAGGTCGATGCCGTGCACCACTTCGGCACCGTTGAAGGCCACGCGCAGGTTGCGGATCTGGATCAGAGGGTCATTCATGGCAGCGCTCATGTGCGGGGGTCGAGAGCGTCACGGCAGGCTTCGCCGATAAACACCAGTAGCGTGAGGATCAGTGCCAGGGCGCAGAACGCCGTGACGCCGAGCCACGGCGCCTGCAGGTTGCGTTTGGCCTGGCCGATGAGTTCGCCGAGGGACGCGCTTTCGGCGGGCATGCCGAAGCCGAGGAAATCCAGCGCGGTCAGTGTGGCGATGGCGCCGGTAACGATGAACGGCAGGTAGGTGAGGGTGCTGGTCATGGCGTTGGGCAGAATGTGCCGCCACATCAAGGCGCCGTCGCTGAGGCCCAGGGCGCGGGCGGCTTTGACGTATTCCAGGTTGCGTCCACGAAGGAACTCGGCGCGGACCACGTCGACCAGCGCCAGCCAGGAAAACAGCGACATGATCCCCAGCAGCCACCAGAAATCCGGCTCGACGAAGCCCGACAGAATGATCAACAGGTACAGAACCGGCAGCCCCGACCACACTTCCTGCAAGCGCTGGCCGATCAAATCCGCCAGCCCGCCGTAATAGCCCTGAATCGCCCCGGCGAAGACGCCAATCACCGTGCTGATGGCGGTCAGCGCCAACGCAAAGAGGATCGACACGCGAGTGCCGAACAGCACCCGCGCCATGACGTCCCGGGCCTGGTCGTCGGTGCCCAGCCAGTTGCGCGCGCTGGGCGGGCTGGGCGAGGGCTCGCGGAGTTCGTAATTGACCGTGTCGTAGCTGAACGGGATCGGCGCGAAGAGCATCCAGCCGCCCTTGTCGGCGATCAGCTTGCGCACGTAATCGCTGGAGTAGTCCGGCTCGAAAGGCAGCTCGCCGCCGAAATCGGTTTCCAGGTATTGATGCAGGGCCGGGAAGTACAGATCGCCCTGATAGCGGACGATCAGCGGCTTGTCGTTGGCGATCAGTTCGCCGCACAGGCAAATGATCAACAGCGCCACGAACAGCCACAGCGACCACCAGCCACGCCGGTTGGCCTTGAAGTTGGCGATGCGGCGCCGGTTTTGCGGGGAAAACTCGAACATCAGGCGCTCCTCGCGGAAAAGTCGATGCGCGGGTCGACCAGCGTGTAGCACAGGTCGCCCACCAGCTTGATCAACAGGCCGAACAGGGTGAACAAAAACAGCGTACCGAACACCACCGGGTAATCCCGGGACACCGCTGCTTCGTAGCTCATGCGGCCGATGCCATCGAGGCCGAAAATGGTTTCGATCAGCAGTGAGCCGGCGAAGAACACCTCGATCAGCGCCTGGGGAATGCCCGCCACCACCAGCAACATGGCGTTGCGGAACACGTGTCCGTAGAGCACGCGCTGCTCGCTGAGGCCCTTGGCCCGGGCGGTGACCACGTACTGGCGGCCGATCTCGTTGAGGAAGCTGTTTTTAGTGAGGATGGTCAGGGTCGCGAAGCCGCCGATGACCAGCGCGCTGACCGGCAGTACCAGATGCCACAGGTAATCGCGCAGCTTGCCCAGTGGCGAGAGGCTGTCGAAGTCGTCCGAAAACAGACCCTGGGCCGGAAACCAGCTCCAGTAGCTGCCACCGGCGAATACCACGATCAGCAGAATGGCGAACAGAAACGCCGGGATGGCGTAGCCGATGATGATCACCGTGCTGCTCCAGACATCAAAACGGCTGCCATGCAGCACGGCTTTGCGGATGCCCAGCGGGATCGAAATCAGGTAGGTGATCAGCGTCGCCCACAGCCCGAGGGACAGGGTCACCGGCAGCTTTTGCAGAATCAGCCCGGTCACCGTGGCGCCGCGAAAAAAGCTGCTGCCGAAGTCCAGCTGCGCGTAATGGGTGAGCATCAGCCACAGGCGCTCGTGCAGCGGCTTGTCGAACCCGTATTGGTGCTTGATCGCTTCGACCAGCTCCGGGTCCAGCCCTTGGGCGCCCCGGCTGATCCCGCCGGTCGCCGCGACTTCGCCACCGCCGCCACCAATGCCGCCCGTTGGGCCCATGCCCTGAACCCGGGCGATGGCTTGCTCGACGGGACCACCCGGTGCGGCCTGCACGATGAGGAAATTGACCACCAGAATGCACAGCAGCGTGGGAATGATCAGCGCCAACCGGCGCAGGGTGTAGGCGAACATGTCACTGGCCCTCCGTTATCGGTGCAGCATGGGTATTCGCGACGCTGCTTTGGGGCGCCAGACGCGCAGCCATCTGTGCATCGGTCAGTGGCACGCGGCTGACCTCCCACCAGCTTTCCAGCCCGACGTCGTAGACCGGCTCGGTCACCGGCCGGCCAAACCGGTTGGCAAACACCACCGGTGTGCCCTGGGAGTAGTAGTTCGGAATCATGTAGAAACCCCAGAGCAGGACCCGATCCAGCGCCCGCGCGTAATGCAGCATGTCGTTGCGGTTGTTGGCCGCGACCAGGCCGTCGATAAGGCGATCGACCGCCGGATTGCGCAGCACCATGGCGTTGGAACTGCCAACCTGGCGGGCGCTCTGCGAGCCGAACAGGTTGTACAGCTCACGGCCGGGGGAGAGGATCGGATTGCCGTTGGCGGGCAGCGTGACCACGATCATGTCGTAGTCCCGGGCGTTCAATCGGTTCATGTACTGGGCCGAGTCCACGCGACGAAAATTCAGGGTGATGCCGATCTGCGCCAGCACGCGCTTGTAGGGCAGCACCAGCCGCTCGAAACCGCCCTGGCCGTCGAGGAAGGAAAACTCCAGCGGCTGTCCCTCAGCGTTCACCAGCCGGTTGTTCTTCGGGTGCCAGCCGGCGTCGGCCAGCAGCTTGAGGGCCTTGAGCTGTTTGTCGCGGATGTAGCCGCTGCCGTCGGTCTTCGGTGCGCGCCAGACCTGATCGAAGACTTCGTCCGGGATCTGCCCGCGCAGGGGCTCGAGAAGGCTCAGCTCTTGCGCGTCGGGCAGCTCGGTCGCGGCCATTTCGCTCTTCGGGAAGTAGGTTTGTTCGCGCACATAGAAGTTGCGCATGATCTGGCCGTTGACCCACTCGAAATCCCAGAGCATGGCCAGGGCTTCGCGCACGCGGCGGTCCTGGAACATCGGTTTGTCGAGATTGAACACGAAGCCCTGACCGGCCACCGGGCGGCGCCTGGCCAGAATGGTCTTTTGCAGACGGCCGTCCTGCAGGCTCGGCGCGGTGTAGCCAACGACGTAACCGGCCGAGGAGAACTCGCGGTTGTAATCGAAGTTGCCGGCCTGGACCAACTGACGGGCCACGTCGACGTCGCCATAGAAATTCACTGTGAGCGCGTCGAAGTTGTACAGCCCACGGCTGACCGGCAGGTCTTTGCCCCACCAGTCCTTGACCCGCTCGAAGCTGACACTGCGCCCGGCGTCGACCCGCGAGACCCGATACGGCCCGCTGCCTAGTGGCGGTTCGAAGCCGCCGCCCTTGGTGAAGTCGCGGGTTTTCCACCAGTGCTCGGGCAGGATGCGCAGGCTGGCGAGGTCCAGGGCGAGGGTGCGATTGGTGCCGGTCTTGAAATCGAAGCGGATCTGCCCGGGCGCTTCGATCACCGCGTCCTTGACGTCGGCGTACAGCGGCCGATAGCTGAAGCTGCCCTGGGTGATCAGCGTCTGCCAGGTGTAGCGCACGTCTTCGGCGGTGATCGGCGTGCCGTCATCGAAGCGTGCCTTGGGGTTGAGGTAGAAGCGCACCCAGAGATTGTCGGGGTCGCGTTCCATTTTCTCGGCGACCAGCCCGTACACCGTGTAGGGCTCGTCCAGTGAGCGATAGGCCAGGGGCGCATACACCCACGTGTCGATCTGGCTCACGGAAATGCCTTGATCGACGTAGGGCGTGAGGTAGTTGAACTGGCCGATCTCCTCGGACGCGCGGCTCATGGAACCGCCTTTGGGCGCGTCAGGGTCGACGTAATCGAAGTGCTGGAAATCAGCAGGATATTTTGGCGCTTCGCCATAGACGGTCAGTGCGTGCACCGGTGCGGCGAAGACCTGAGGAGCGCCGGACAGCAGCGAAGTAAAAAACAGCACCGTGTACAGCAATGCCACGCCCGGCAAGCGGCGCGGCAAGGAAAAGGGGGTGGCAGACATGCGGACAATCCTTGTGAGCAGCCCGACGCGCCGCAGGAATGGCGCGTCGGGGACTAGCGCTTAGAAGTGATACGTCGCCCGCGCAAACAGCGTGCGGCCCAGTGGGTCGGCGTAACGAGGGTCATAGCCGGACTGGAAGTTGTAGGCCTGGTTGGTGAACGGCGGGTCGCGGTCGAACAGGTTGCGCACGCCGGCATCGACGTCCAGCACCTTCTCGAAGGTGTGGCCCACCGACAGGTCCCACAGCGAGTACGACGGCACGGTGCCGTTGGTGCTGCGGTCGTAGTCGTTGTAACCGCTGGTGAAGCGGTTGGTCAGGGAGGCACGGCTGTCGCCGAGGGTCCAGCTGCCGATCAGCACGTGTTTCCAGCGCGCGATCACGCCATCACCCTGGAAGTCGCCGACCTTGTCGGTGTACGGACCGTCGATGATGTTCTGGAAGTCGTAGCGATTGACGTACGTACCGGTCAGCCCCAGACCGAACTGGCCATACGGCGTGTTCGGGAAGCGGTAGTCCAGGGTCACGTCGACACCGTTGGTCTTGACGATGCCCAGGTTGGAGTTGCCGGTGACGATGTTGGCGATGGAGCCGTCGGCGTTGCGGATGATGCGGTCGCCATACAGATCCGACTGGTCGAACACAGTGGATTCAGGAAACGACTGGATCTGATTGGAGATGTGAATCCACCAGAAATCCAGGCCCATGGAGAGGTTGTTCATCGGTTGATAAACGAAGCCCAGGGTCACGTTGCGGGCTTTCTCCGGGGACAGGCTCGCGTTGCCGCCGCTGCGGTTGAGGAACTGCTGATTACAGTCACGACCCGCCTGACCGCCCGGTTGCACGGTACCGCCGGCGCACAGCGTCGGGTCATCGTAGTAACCCTGGCTGTAGGCCAGACTTTGCGGGGCATACAGCTCGTACAGCGACGGCGCACGGAAGCCTTCGCTGTACGCGCCGCGCATCACCAGCTCTTTGAACGGCTGGAAGCGGAACGAGTATTTCGGGTTGGTGGTGCTGCCGAAGTCGCTGTATTTGTCGTGGCGCACGGCAGCGGTCAGTTCCAGGCTGTCGATGACGGGAACGTTCAGCTCCGCATATTCCGCCTTGACGGTGCGATCGCCGGACACCGAGCCTGCCGAGTCCAGGCCCAGGCTGTTGATGTCGTCAACGAAGTCCTCGTAATCCTGGTGCAGTTTTTCCTTGCGGTATTCGCCGCCCAGGGCCAGGCCGGATTCGCCGGCACCGAACCAGTTGCCGATCTCGCGGCTGATACGTCCATCCACCCCGTAGACACGGCCGACGGCGGTGGAGTATTCGCCGTGGTACGCGGCGTCGTCGATGAATTGCTGACCCGCCGCCGATTGCGGGCCGAACGGGTTGAGCAGACCGCTGGCCAGGCCGGCCTTGAGGGCGGAGTCACTGACGTAACCCGAGGTCACGCTGGAAACGACCTTGCTCTGGTTGTAATTGGCGCCGAGGTTGTAATCCCAGCCGCCGACGGTGCCGTCGAAGGTCAGCAGCAGGCGCTGGTTGGTGTTCTGGTCCTTGCTGCCACGGGGGCCGGCGGCGGTCTCACGCCAAGCGGTGTCCACGGGCTGGGTCGGGTCGAGGGCGAAGTTGTTCGGGCCGGGCGTAATGCCGTTGCCCGGGTAGTAGGGCGAAGACGGGTCGATGCTCAGGCCGGTCAGTGGCGCCGGGCCGATGCTGGTGGCGTTGTTGTTGCGGGCAAAGAAGTATTCGAGGCTGACGTTGTGGTCCTCGGCCAGCTTGCCGGTGGCACGACCGAAGAACGAGGTCTTCTCGGTCTGCGGCACCAGGTCGATGTAATCGCGGGTGCTGAACCGGCACAGCCCGTTCACGCTCACCAGGCCCGATCCGGCGCAGTTCGGTGCGAGGGGGTTGCTGCTGTTGTTGCCCTGATAATAGTTGCCGGGATAAGCGGTGCCGGAGGTCTGGTTGAGGCCGCGGCCCGGGACGTAATCCTTGTCGAAAGAGCGGTCGTTGGCGTCGAGGTTCTGCTGCTTGTTGTAGTTGAACACGCCCATGACGTTGAAGCGGTCTTCGTCCAGATCGCCGAAACCCCAGCTGGCGCTGACGTCCTTGCTGGCGCCGCCACCGCTGGCCGTCGGGGTGTCGCCGCCGAGGCTCAGGGTGCCGTCGGTCAGCGACTTCTTGGTGATGAAGTTGATCACCCCGCCGATGGCGTCGGTGCCGTACAGCGCCGAGGCACCGTCGCGCAGCACTTCGATGCGGTCGATGGCGGCGAACGGAATCATGTTCAGGTCAATGGCGCTGCCGTTGGGCGTGCCAACGCCGGACAAGGCGTTGTTGGCCAGACGGCGGCCGTTGAGCAGGATCAGGGTTTTGTTGGCGCCGATGCCGCGCATGTCAGCATAGGAAGCGCCGCCAGTGGACGCACCGACCGAGCCGGCGCTGTTCATCATCGACTGGCTGCCGGTGATGCGCTGGACCATCTGCTCGGTGGTGGTCACGCCCTGTTTCTTCAGCTCGTCGGCGCGCAGGATGGTCACCGGCACAGCGGTTTCCGCGTCGGCCCGGCGCACGGCCGAACCGGTCACTTCCACCCGTTTGAGCTGGGTGGTCGCCGGCGCAGCAGCCACCGCTGCAGCGGGGACAGCGGCATCACTGCCGGTCGCGGCATCGGCGGCGCTGTCCGTGCTGTCGGCGCCATAGGCCGGGCTCATGCCGACCGCCAGTGCGCAAATCAGCGCACGGGGGTGGCGTTGTACGGCAACAACAAGGGGCTTGAGGGTAAAACCAGGAAAGCTCATCAGCATGGTAGTTTCCGACTTATTCCAGATGTTATTGAAATGGCCTTGTGAGCCCTCGTTGCTCCGAGGCGGTTGTAGCGCTCGGGAATTTCCTTATTTCAAGCAAGCCGCTCCCCTCCGGGGCAAAAACCCGGACGGCGGTGAATCGGGAGTAGGGCGAGCAGCGCCGCAGCGGGTGCGGCGCCTGTTTCAAGCGCAGATCAACTGCCGGTCATGGGCCGATCATTTCGAGGTCATCACTGAAATCTTGGTGATGCCCGAGCGCTCGATCGACGCCATCGCCTTGGCGACCTGGCCGTAGTTGACGTTGGTGTCGGCCTGCAATTGCACGCGCACCTCCGGGTCCTTGGCCTTGACGTCCTTGAGGCTGAGCTCCAGGGATTCCGGCGCAACTTCGGCCTTGGCCAGGTAGAACTTGCCGTCCTGATCAACGCTGACCACCACTGGGTCTTTCTTGTCGGCGGCGGCGACGGCGTCGGTTTTCGGCAGGTTGACCTTGATCGCGTTGGTCATCAGCGGCGCGGTCACGATGAACACCACCAGCAGCACCAGCATCACGTCCACCAGCGGCGTGACGTTCATTTCGCTGAGCACCTCATCGCTGTCTTGAGTGGAGAACGACATCAGCTCGCCTCCCGCACAGCCTGGCTGTGTTTGCTGGCGATGGCCTGACGGTTGATGCTAAAAGCGCTGCGCTGGGCGAGGGCGTCGAAGTCGTGGGCGAAATCATCCATGTCGGCGACGGCGAGCTTGAGGCGCCGCAGGAAGAAGTTGTAGATCAGCACCGCCGGGACCGCGACGGCGATGCCGACCCCGGTGGCAATCAGCGCGTGACCGATGGGGCCGGCCACGGTTTCCAGGCTCGCCGAACCGCTGGCGCCGATGCTTTGCAGCGCTTCCATGATCCCCCAGACGGTACCGAACAGGCCGATGAACGGCGCCGTACTGCCGATACTGGCGAGGATGGCCTGACCGGCTTCAAGTGCGCGGCGTTCTTTCTGGATCTGCTGGCGCAGGTTGCGTTCCAGACGGTCGGAGCGGTTGATGGTGTGGGCGAGCTGCTGGGTGTTGCGCGGTGTTTCGTCGACCGCCATGGCTTCGAAACCGCTGTTGGCGATCCGCGCCAGTGAGCCCGGATATTGGCTGGAGTGCTCGGCGGCGGTGAGCAGATCCGGCGCTGCCCAGAACGCTTTGGCGAACTGTTTGTTTTGGGTCTTTAAGCGCAAGTACTGTGCGGATTTGATCAGCAGCAGTCCCCAGCTCAGCACCGAAAACACCACCAGCGCCCAGAGTACGCCGGGGACAATCATCGAAGAGATCGATTCGTTCATGGTTACACCTCACCCGCTATATAAAGAGTTGTTGTTGATCGGCTGACCGGGTTCATTCGGGCAGCTTGAAGTCGATGGTTTGCGTCGCGAAGCCTTCTATCGGGGTGTCACCGCGCTTGGCCGGAATAAACTTCCAGTTGCGCACCGTCTCTACCGCCGCGTCGTCCAGCACCTGTTTGCCGCTGGATTTGGTCACCTCGACCGTGCCGGCGCGGCCGTTGGGCAGCACCTTGATGCGCAGGATCACGCGGCCTTCCATGCCTTTGCGCAGCGCCGCGCCGGGGTATTCCGGTGGCGGGTTGCCCAGGCTGGCGAGCCCGGAAATCGCCGCCGATTCCTTGACCGGTGCCGCCGGGGCCGCAGCAGGCGCTGGCGGCGCGGGGGATGGCGACGGTGTGGCGGGCGCAGGCGGGCTCGGCGCAGCAGGGGCAGCAGGTGCAGGCGGTGTCGGCTTTTTCACCGGTTCGGGTTTCTTCACCGGCTTGGGCTTCTCGACCTTGGGTTTTTCCACCGGCTTCTCGACAGGCTTCTCCACCGGTTTCGGCGGCGGCTTGATCGCGTCGGGGTCCTCGACCGGTTGCTCCGGTTCAGGGGGCGGCGGGGGCGGTGGCGGCGGTTCAGGCGGAGGCGGCGGTGGTGGCGGCTCCGGGGTTGGCGGTGTCGGGCTGGTCAATTCCACGGTCATCTCGGGCACTTGCGGCGCAACTTCCGGGACGTCGGCTTTTGCGGTCTGCATATACCACCAGATAGCGCCGTGAATAAGGACCGAGGCGGCAATCAATATCAACACGTGCGTCCGGCTTAGTTCACCCGGACGCGATGTGTTTTCCTTGAAAGGAATACGCGGCCAGGCCATGGACAGTGCGTCCGGCGCCGGGTCAGGTATGGCTTTCGTTTTTACCGCGTCATTCATTAAAGCTCCCTCGGGTGGTTGAAGGGCAATAAGGGTCCGTTCAAACAAGTCACCCTGTTTGAAGTTGACGTCCGTGCTTTCGCAAAGCACGAGGTTTGGGGAGCAGGTCGTTGAAGAACCACTCTTATAACTGCCGTTGCAGCGTGGGCTATGGAGACGACATTGCAGTTCCCTGATTTCTTGTTGAGTACGAAGAAGTACGTCTTTATTTCAGAATGACTACGTAACGATCATCGCTATTGCAACCGCTATGCCAGTGCAGGGCTCTAGCCTGCTGTTTCCGGGCTGGGGCGGGTCGATGTCGCATTCCTGTAACTTTTTAGCGAATTTCGTCGAGTCTGGGTCAGTTCGCTCTGTAGAGGCAGGGTAAGTTGCTGAACCAAAGGGCGAACCTATCCACTCAGGTTCACCGCGTGTCTGCACGGTGACCTGTTCCGATTCAATCAGAAGTGCGCTGCACCAAACGTGATTAAGTGGGTGCAAGTTGGTGCGTGAGTGCTTACGTGATCATTGCGATAAGTCCTTAAAGTGTGACTTGTCAGTCATGGTGTGAATGGTGTTTAACAGTGGCGCACACTTCCTGAAAATGATCACTGATCGTTTTTAGTGTGTGTGGATCAACAGCGATCCCTGTTGCGCGTTATTCAAATCGTTAAGTGAGCAGGCGCATCTGTGCCGAAAAGAAACAATAAAAAGTGGCCGCCGGATCGCTATAACAGCGACAGCCATTGACGCAAAACAAATGTGGGGCACCGCAGCGAATTGACGCTGGGTTTCAGCCGGAGCGCTGAAGGGAGATGGAGCGGATGGCTGGCTCGCTGACGGAGGCGAGCAGCGGAGAAGGCAAGGCGCGGCGTGGGCGGATCGGGTGTGAAATGCGCATGTCTGGCACGAATCGAATTCCTTATCGACGGACGCCAGACTTCTGGTCGGCGTCCTGCACTGTTTCGGACGGGGTAGTGTCCGGTTCCTGCACACGGGTGCGTGGTGCGCACCGTTTGGCAGCGTAGACTCGCGGCAGCCGGGGCTGGATGCGAAGCGTTTTCGTGGTACTGACGTTCCACAAGACAAACACTAGAAAGAAGTGTGCCAAAACGTGTCCGGTTGTAACATTTCTGACGCAGTGTCCTTTCTGCGCGGCGTTCCGGCTGTCTATTCCGGGCCTATACGCGCGGTGTCATCGATTCTGGAGTGCATCAATGAGCCACTTTTTCCCAGTTCGTCCGGGTTATCGCCAGCTTCGCGAGCGCTTCATTGCGGCAGCCACGGCGGCTGGCGCGCGGTTGAGTGAATACGTCCACCCGCTGTCGGGCCCTTTTGGCGAGCCGCTGGCCACGGACGTCGCCTGGCTGGGCGATCCGGATGCGCGGCGGGTGTTGGTGGCGCTGAGTGGCACCCATGGCGTCGAAGGCTATTACGGTTCCGACTGCCAGAGCCGCTGGCTCGAGGGTTTTGATCCACGCGCGCTGCCCGAGGGCGTTGCGGTCCTGATGATTCACCTGATCAACCCTTGGGGCACGGCGTGGATGCGCCGGGTCAACGAGGACAACCTCGATCAGAACCGCAACTACCTGGACTTTAATCAGCCGCTGCCGGACAACCGCGCCTACGCCGACGTCCACGGGATTTACGCCTGCGAGCAGCTGCGCGGGCCAAAGCGCGATCAGGCTGATGCGTTGTTTCAGGCGTCGATCGAGGCGCGGGGTTGGGCAGGGCTGATGTCGGTGGTCGAGGCGGGGCAGTACGCATTCCCCGATGGGCTGTTTTTCGGCGGCAGCGGGCCGAGCTGGTCCAATCGCACCCTGCGCAGCATCGTCGGGCGATACCTGCAGGACGCCGAGGTGGTGACCTGCTTCGACCTGCACACCGGCGCGGGGGATTACGGTCATCCGATGCTGATGAGCATCGTCGAGTCAGCCTACCCGGCGCTGGAGGATGCGAAAGCGTTGTTCGGGCCGTGGCTGTTCACGCTGATCACCGGCGCTAATCGGGTCAGCGAAACCGGTGTCGCGGCGACCTCGACCGGCTATACCTCGCAGATGCTCCTCGACGCCTTGCCGGGCGTGCACCTGATGCCGTTTGTAATAGAGTGCGGCACGTACCCGGGTGCAGAAGTGCATGGGCATTTGCGTGATGATCACTGGCTGCACCTGCACGGCGATCCCCTGGACGAGACCGGTCGACGGATCAAGGAAGGGCTGCTGGAGCAGTTTTACCCGGCGGACCCGGACTGGCAGGAAGTGGCGTGGGTGAGGACGCGGCAGGTGTGGGACAGGGCGCTGGCGGCGTTGTCGGGGATTCGCGCAATCAGATGAGGGATCGGGCAAGGTGGGAGCGGACTTGCTCACGATATAGGGTGGGCCAGCCGCTAAATCTTCAGCGACTGAAATGCCGTCTTCGTGAGCAAGCTCACTCCCACATGTCGTGCTGCCCGCTAACCCTGTAACAGCCGCTGGGCCAACGCTGGCAACAGCACCTCGCATGACGCTTCGATCTTGAGATCCAGCAGATCATCCGCCCGGGTTTTGCCCAGGTTGATGGCGATCAGCGGTTTGCCCTGATCCTTGATCGCGCGGCACAGGCGGAAGGCGGAGAAGGCCATCAGCGACGACCCCACCACCAGCAGTCCCCGGGCTTCTTCCACCCGATGCATGGCCTTGGCCGCCGTGGGTGGCGCCACGTTTTCGCCGAAAAACACCACGTCCGGCTTCATTCGCTCGCCGCCGCAGTGGGGGCAGTGCGGCACCTGGAAGCGTTCTTCGAAGGCGGGGTCCAGCAAAGTGTCGCCATCCGGCGCCTGCACCGCATCGACGCCCGCCAGGTACGGGTTTTGCTCGATCAGGGTCAACTGAATGATGTCGCGTTCGGTGCGGTGGTGGCAGTCCAGGCACAGCACCCAGTGCAGACTGCCGTGCAATTCCACGACGTCATGACTGCCGGCCTGATCGTGCAAGGTATCGACGTTCTGAGTGATCACCCCGCTGATGAGATCGTGCTGCTGCAAACGGGCAATCGCTTCGTGGGCCGGATTGGGTTGGGCGGCGCGAACCCGGGGCCAGCCGAGCATCGCCCGTGCCCAGTAGCGACGTCGGGCCTCGGGCGCATTGAGGAATTCCTGAAACATCATCGGCTGCCGACCCCGCCGCACGCCCTCGCTGTCGCGGTAATCCGGAATACCGGACGACGTGCTGATCCCGGCGCCGGTCAGCACGAGGAACGAGCGGTCGTGCATCCAGTGCAGCAGGGTGTCGACGTGGGTGTCAGGAACATCAGGCATGCACAGGTTCTCAAGAGCGGCTGTGCGCTGATACTAGTGTGACAGGCTTCAGCCGGGAAGAGGCCTCGGTCAGCACCCTCAATTTTGCAGCGTGACAACTGACGCCTTCCCGGCTAAAGCCGGTCCCACAGTCGAGGTCACCGCCGGTTTTTCTGGATGTACGCGATCCATCAGTGGGACCGGCTTCAGGCGGGAAGAGGCCTCAGTCACCACCCTCAATTTTGCAGCGTGATACCTGACGCCTTCCCGGCTAAAGCCGGTCCCACGGTCGAGGTCACCGCCGGTTTTTGGATGCACGCGATCCATTAGTGGGACCGGCTTCAGCCGGGAAGGGGCCGGTTCAGGCGCCATCCATTTCAGACCATGACCGCTTTCCCTAACTCAACAACTCCGCAAACGCTTTGTCGTCCTCCAACACCTTCGGCAGCGCCGCGAACACCGCATCCAGATCAACCCCCTCCAGCAATGGCCCATCCACTTCCTGCTTCGCCTGCGCCGTGGCGCCGCCGTGATTTTCCAGCGCAGCGGAAATGGTCAATGCCTGGGCAACAATCCGTGGCTGAGTCGCGTCTCCCGGCGCCTGCATGGGCCGCGCCTGATAGGCGATGGCGTTCTGGATGACCTCCGGCAATCCCCAGCGCCGGGCCAGTTCCGCGCCGACTTCCGGGTAACCAAAGCCCAATTGCAAGGTTTCAATCGCCGCACGCCCGGTTGTCCCGGTCTTGGTCACGCTGTTGATGCGCTCGGCAACGGCGGGCGCGCCGGTCTGGATCAGCAGCTCGCCGATGTCATGCATGACCCCACAGGTGAAGGCGATTTCGGCATCGGCGCCGGACTGTTTCGCCAGCAAGCGGCAGATCCCGGCCACTTGAAAGCTCTTCAGCCAGAAGCCCTTCAGGTCAAAACTTGGCCCTGCCTTGAACGCGCCGGTGACTGCGGAGGCCAGCACCAATGTGCGCAGGGTGTTGAAGCCCAGACGCATGGCCGCGTCCTCGATGCTCGACGACTCCCGCGCACCACGAAAGCGCGCGGAGTTGGCCAGCCGCAGAATTTTCGCCGCGATCACCGGGTCTTTTTCGATGTTGCCGGCAATGCTGCCCAGGTCCGACGACGGGCTGTCGAATTGCTTGATCAGGTCTTGCGCCACCTTGGGAATGCTGGGAAGACTGCTCAAATCGGCGAACAACTGATCGATACCCATGGGTGCTGCTCCTGTCTCAGACGATTTACACACCTTAGGCAACATTGGCGAAACTGCACGCGTCCCCGGGCGGTTTTGCTACAGACGGCACAAACCAGGTGGCTCGGGTCGGGCCACAGCGGATCTTTTTCAGCTCATCGGCCGCCGAGGCGGTTTGCAGGGAGAAAAATCAGTAATATGGCGACACACCGGAACGGGTCGCGTCCTGCTCCGGGCCTTATCGATGAAACGCCAGACGCCGGACACTTCCGGCCGCGCTGGCCTGGACATAGAGGGTGTCATGGGTAACGAAAGCATTAACTGGGACAAGCTCGGCTTCGACTACATCAAGACCGACAAACGCTACCTGGCACACTGGCGCGATGGCGAGTGGGACCAAGGCACCCTGACCGAAGACAACGTGCTGCACATCAGCGAAGGCTCGACCGCGCTGCATTACGGCCAGCAATGCTTCGAAGGCCTCAAGGCCTATCGCGCCAAGGACGGCTCGATCAACCTGTTCCGCCCCGACCAGAATGCCGCGCGCATGCAGCGCAGCTGCAGCCGCCTGCTGATGCCCCACGTGCCGACCGAGCAGTTCATCGAAGCGTGCAAGCAAGTGGTTCGCGCCAACGAGCGTTTCATCCCGCCATACGGCACCGGCGGTGCGCTGTATCTGCGCCCGTTCGTGATCGGCGTCGGCGACAACATCGGCGTGCGCGCTGCGCCCGAGTTCATCTTCTCGGTGTTCTGCATCCCGGTTGGCCCGTACTTCAAGGGCGGCATGAAACCCCACAACTTCGTGATCTCCAGCTACGACCGCGCCGCGCCACAAGGCACCGGCGCTGCGAAAGTCGGCGGTAACTATGCCGCGAGCATGATGCCGGGCAGTGAAGCCAAGAAAGCCAACTTCGCCGACGCCATCTACCTCGATCCGCTGACCCACAGCAAGATCGAAGAGGTCGGCTCGGCCAACTTCTTCGGGATTACCCACGACGACGAGTTCATCACGCCGAAATCGCCGTCCGTGCTGCCAGGCATCACTCGCCTGTCATTGCTCGAACTGGCGCAGAGCCGCCTGGGCCTGAAGGTCATCGAAGGCGAGGTGTTCATCGACAAGCTCGACCTGTTCAAGGAAGCCGGCGCGTGCGGCACCGCTGCGGTGATCACCCCGATCGGCGGCATCAGCTACAAAGACAAGCTGCACGTGTTCCATAGCGAAACCGACGTCGGTCCCGTGACCCAGCGCCTGTACAAAGAGCTGACCGGCATTCAGTACGGCGACATCGAAGGCCCGGCGGGCTGGATCGTCAAAGTCTGATTCGACGCGTCCTGCCAGCCTGAAAAACCACCGCCTTCGTGCGGTGGTTTTTTTTGCCTTCGATTCGGTCAGGTGCGCAATCGCAGACGTCAGGGTAGGAAACCACTGAACGGTTCACCCGGTGCAATACCGGTGAGTGGGCTATGGTTCAAGCGCGCACGTTCTTTCAGTCGGATCGGTTTTAGCCGGAACTTCAGCGTCCATCGACGACAAAAAAAAGGATACGTCATGCACTCAACCGTCTCCCGTCCTGCCGCTTTCAACCGGCCGCTGACCCTGTCCCTCGGTCTGCTCGCTGCCGTATTTGTTTCCACTGCTTGTGCAAACGACTACCCCCACGCCCAGGAACCCATCGGCACGGTCGAGCAGATCTACGACGGCGCCATGCTCCCGGACCTGGCGGTCAGCACCTATCGCAATATCGGCCGGCTGTTTCCCACCCACACCATCCAGGCGGGCGATCATCCCTATGCACTGCCGAAGTCGGAGCGACAACTGCCCAACGTGCGCTTCACCGTCGAGGGCAAAAAGTACGACCTGTACGACTTCGTGGCGCTGGACAGTATTACCGCGATGCTGGTGATCAAGGACGGCAAGATCGTCTTCGAGACCTATCAGCGCGGCAACACCGAGAAAACCCGCTGGATGTCGATGTCGATGGCCAAATCCATCACCTCGACCCTGACCGCGGCGGCAATCAAGGATGGCCTGATCAAGGGGCTTGACGCCCAAGTGGTCGATTACGTGCCGGCCCTCAAAGGCAGCGCCTACGACGGGGTGACCGTGCGCAACGTGCTGATGATGTCCTCAGGGGTGAAGTGGAACGAAACCTACACCGATCCGGCGTCGGATCGGCGGGCGTTGCTCAAGGCGCAGATTTCCCAGCAGCCCCATTCGGCCATGGCGCTGATGGCGAGCCTGCCGCGCGCAGCGGAACCCGGCACGGTGAACAATTACAGCACCGGCGAAACCCAGGTCCTTGGCGAGATTGTGCGGGGCGCGGTGAAGATGCCGCTGGCCGAGTACCTGTCGAAGAAAATCTGGCAGCCGTTCGGCATGGAAAGCGACGCGACCTGGTGGCTGGACTCCCCTGACGGCATGGAGATCGGCGGCAGCGGCATCAGCGCCACCCTGCGGGATTACGGGCGCTTCGGCCTGTTCTTCATGAACGATGGCAAGATCAACGGCACTTCGATCCTGCCCGATGGCTGGGTCAGGGAGGCGACGCTGCCGACCACCCTCAAGGGCGGCAAGAGTCTGGATTACGGTTATATGTGGTGGACGGCCTGGACCGCACCCTCTGTGAAGGACGGCGCCTATTCCGCAGTCGGCATCCAGGGACAGAACATTTACGTTAACCCGGCCAACAATGTGGTGATCGTCACCTTCGGCGCGCAGCCCAAGCCGGTGGACAAAGAACCCATCGACCCGATGGCCTTCTTCGATGCGGTGGTCGCGGCGTTGAAGTGATGGCTGGTAGGAGAGGCTCAACCGGTCCGCTGGATCAACGCGTTCCCCGTGGGACCGGCTTTAGCCGGGAAGAGGCCGGTAGGTGCGCTACGAATTTCTCGGTGTGACGCCCAATGCTTCCTAAAGCCGCCCCCGCGAGCCCTTCGACATCACCCCATATTCCCCCAGCAATTGCTCCAGCCAATCCATGAACACCCGGCACCGCTGGGGCAGATGGCGGCGATGGGCGTAGAGCAGCGACACCGGCATCGCCGTTGGCCGGTACTCGGGGAGGATTTCGATCAAGGCGCCGCGTTGCTGCTGGTAAGCGTCAGCCAGGCGCGGAATCTGGATGATCCCCAGCCCGCCGACACACGCCGCCTCGTAGGCTTCAATGTTGTTCACCGTCACACTGCAGGGCATCGACACATGGAAATCCTTGCCCTCGCGGCAATACTCGAATAACGATTCGGCAGCGCCGAAAGCCGGTGCGTAGTTGATGAGCCGATGCTGCTGCAGGTCTTCCAGATTCTGCGGAATCCCGAACCGCTCGGCATAGCTCTCGCTGACGCAGTTGATCATCCCGAACAGGCCGACGTTGCGTGCGATCAGCGGCGTGTCCGGCAGGGCGCCAATGCGCAGCACGCAATCAAAGCCCTCGCGGACCAGATCAACGCGCCGGTCGGTGCTGCTGATTTCAAGCTCGATCAGCGGGTGCCGCTCAAGGAATTCACCCAGCCGTGGCATAACCAGGCGCCGGGCAATGGCGGTGGGCATGTCCACCCGCAGCCGTCCGCTGAGCGCCGAGTTGTCCTGGCGGAACAGGCCCTCCAGCTCGTCCATCTGACTGAGCACATCCTTGCTGCGCTCATACAGCGCCTGGCCATCGGGGGTCACCTGCACCTTGCGCGTGGTGCGCAGGAGCAGTCGTGCGCCGAGCAGTTCTTCGAGGCTGCGCACATGCTCCGACACCGTCGAGCGCGGCAGGCCCAAGGCGTCGCCGGCGTGGGTGAAGCTCGACAGCTCGGCGACCCTGACGAAGGTTTTCAGCAAATCCAGCTTGTTCATTGCGATGCACCTATCCTGTGCCCGTCAACCGTTGATGTAGTAAATGCACAGCGACAGCGTCACCAGCGAGCCCAGCGTCGAGATCAGAATCGTGCTCGACACCACCGACGCCTCGCGCTTGTAGTACTCGGCCAGCATGAACGGCCCGGTGCCGGTGGGCAGGGCGCTCAACAGCAGGGCAGAGTTGGCCCACAGCGGCGGCAGGTGAAAGACCCGAAAGGCCAGAAACCAGGTCAGCAGCGGGTGAGCAATCAGTTTGATCAGCACCAGCAGCGTCGTGCCCTCACGGGGGCCTTGCTGTTTCTGAGCGAGAAACAGGCCCAGGGAAATCAGCGCACAGGGCGTCGTCGCGGCACCCAGCAGGCTGAGAAATTTATCCAGCGCGCCCGGCAATGCCACGCCGGTCGACGCCCAGCAGGCGCCCAGTATCGGCGACACCACCAGCGGGTTTTTCGCCAGTGCCAGCAGCACTTTAAGCACGATGCGGTGCACCCGGGCCTCGCTTTGCAACCCGATTTCGATGCACACCAGAGCGATGCCGAACACTACGCAGACCACCAGCAACGAGGCGATGAGCGCCGGTTCCAGGCCGTCCTGCCCCAGCACCATGACGCAAAGCGGAATGCCGATGTAGCCGGTGTTGGCGTAGGAGGCGCTGAGGGCGTCGATGCTGGCATCGGCGAAATGGCCGGCCTTCCGGCGCCGCAGCAGCAGGGTAATGACGAACATCGCCAGGGTCGACAGGGTGAAGGTCAGCACGAAACCCGGGTGCCAGATCTGCGCCCAGGTGGCGTGGGCAGTGGCGGTGAACAGCAGTGCCGGCAAACACAGCCAGACCACCATTCGGTTGATTTCAGAGGCGGCGGTCGGCCCGAGGCGGTTGGTGCGGCGACAGAGGTAGCCCACCAGGATGAGGGCGAAGATGGGCAGCAAGACATTCAAGACGGAAGACATCGAACCCGGGCCTATGGCGCAACAGACAAGAGCCGCAGAGTAGAGGGCGCAATCGTTAGGGTGCAACCTTTCTTGTCAGCCGTGGCAATGGGTGGCGAGCATTTGGAGAAGGGGGGAAGGCGGGAAAGTGCCCGACGGGGGTCAGGCACAGTGGGCGGTACGTCGGTAATCACTTTTTCAGCGGTTTGAGATTGCCCGGCGCGATGTCGAGGACCTTGCCGTCTTCCATGTTGATGAGCGCATATTTATCGCTGATCAGTACCCATTGCGTGCCTTCCTTGGGCGCGGTCAGGCCCTTGCCTTGCCAGTCCTTGACGCCGACGCGCTCGTCTTTGTACAGGTCATGGGTGGTGTCGCCGACCTTGTACTGTTCATTGGTGTGTTCCGCCTGCACGCTTTTGATTGCAGGGGTTTGCGCCATCGCCGCGAAGCTGGTGCCGCTCAGACAAGTGACCACTGCCGCGCAAGCCATCAGTTTTTTGATGTTCATGGGAATTCCTTTGGTCGTCCGTATAGGTTCTTTGACCTGGTGCGCGCCGCACGGACCCGACGCGCTGGGTCAGTGCCCCGGTTTATTTTTCGATCGGGACAATCTTGGTGATCTGGCCGTTGGTGGTTTGCACTTCGACGTATTTGTCGTGGATGCGCGTCCACTGGCTCATTTTGGCCGGTTCTTCCAGACCCTTGGCTTTCCAGTCCTTGATCGCGGCGTCCGGACGCTGGAATTCCTGCGGCGAACGGCTGCCGACTTCGAGCTCCCGCATATTGTCTCGGGAAGGTTGAATGGTCGGCTCCGTTGCGTTGGCGGCCTGGACCGTGAAACTTGCAACGGAAACGCTACCCAGAATCGCCAGACCGGCAATGAGCGATTTGCTGTTCATTCGAAACTCCTTGGCCAGCGCGTGGTGCGCTGTCATTGGTTTCGACCCTGGGGGGCGCAAATCATTCAGTGCCCGTGCTGGCGCGCCGCCCGCGTGCAGCTGCGAGGCGGCAGCGAAGGTTACCGGGGCAGCTCTGCAGCAATGCTCGCCGACAGCGGTGCGGTCGGCCGGCCAATCAGGCGGCTCAACTGGCGACTGTCGTCGAACAGCGCACCCTTGGCCGCAGCGGCATCGGAGTTGGCGAGCAACTCGGCGACGAATTCCGGCAGCCCGGCGTGCAGCAACGCAGCCTTGTAATCGGCCTCGGAAAGATCGGTGTAGACGACAGGCTTGTCGGATTGCTGCGCGATTTGAGCGGCAAATTCCTTCAGCGTGTAGGACTCGTCGCCGGCCAGCTCGTAGACCTTGCCCGCCTGATCCTCAGTGGATGTCAGCACGACGGCCGCTGCCGCTGCGTAGTCTGCCCGGGCGGCGGAGCTGATCCGGCCTTCACCCGCGCTGCCGTAATGGGCGCCGTTCTTCACGGCGTGGGCAACGCCGGCCGTGTAGTTTTCGTGGTACCAGCCATTGCGCAGCACCACCGCCGGAACGCCTGATTGCGCCAGGGCCACCTCGGTCTGCTTGTGTTCTTCGGCCAGGCCCAGCGCCGAGGTATCGGCGTGGAGCACGCTGGTGTAACCCAGCAGTTTCACGCCGGCACGTTTGGCCGCGTCGATCACCGCCTGATGCTGAGCGACCCGCTGGCCCACTTCACTGGATGAGATCAGCAGGACTTTCTCGGCGTCTGCGAAGGCTTGGTCCAGGGTGGTCGGCTGCGCGTAATCGGCCTGGCGAACCTGCACGCCCCTGGCGGCGAGGTCAGCCACTTTTTCCGGATCACGGGCCGCCGCAACGATCTGCGAGGCAGGTACTGTTTCGAGCAGTTGAGCGATGACGAGGCGGCCCAGCTGGCCTGATGCACCGGTGATGACGATCATGATGATTCCCGAACGAAGTTGATTGAGCGATCAGCATAGTCACCGTGCTAACCTTTCGTAAGTACGTACGAAAAGGTAAGTGTCATGAACGATATTGCTTCGCCCTCGGTAGGCTCCGTCTCACTGCTCGAGCGTATTCGTACCGGAGAGGTGCTGGCCCGGGACTGCCCGTCGCGGGAAATCCTCAATCATGTGTGCAGCCGGTGGGGCGTGCTGGTGCTAGTGGTGTTGCTGGACGGCATGCACCGGTTCAGCGAACTGCGGCGCAAAATCGGCGGCGTCAGCGAAAAGATGCTGTCGCAGACGCTGCAGAGCCTGGAACAGGACGGGTTTGTTGACCGCACAGCGCTGCCGGTGGTGCCGCCCCACGTCGAATACCGTTTGACGGCGATGGGGGAGGAGGTCGCCCTGCAGATGGACGGGCTGACCACCTGGATCGAAGACAATCTGCCGCGGATTCTGGCGGCGCGGGAAGGGAAAGCGTCGTCACCTGAGTGACCGGTTCTTCTCATTGGCAGATTCAGGATGCCGCGCTCAAAAAACGGCATCCCGACGCTGCGTGTTCTGCCTGGCAAGGCAGCAGCCCAACATCGCTTGGCTGCCAGACCGAGTCCTTAACGCTCACGCATCATCAACAGCGCAACCACAATCGCCAGGGCAGCGATCCCGGTCGCGATCCAGCCCAGCGACCCCAGTCCGAAATGGCCGATACCCAGCCCGCCAAAAATCGCACCCAAGCCAATGCCCGCGTTGGCCGCCGAAATGTTCATGGTCGCCGCCAGTGCCTGAGCCTTGGCACCGGCCTGCATCACACGCACCTGGCACACCGGAAACAGTGCGGTGTACGCAACGCCCCACAAGACCAGCGCGGCGATCAGCCAGATATGGTCCGTGGCCAATGGAATGGCGGCGGCCATGCCGATACTCAGAATCACCAGGAACAGCACCATCGCGCCCAGCGGGCTGCGATCGACCAACTTTCCGCCCCATTGGTTGCCGATCATGCCGACCGCGCCGAAGCCCATCAGCCACCAGCCGACCTGATTGGTCGGAACGCCGGCCAGGGTCTGGAGGATATCGGCCAGGTAGGTGTAAGCCGTGAACATCGCGGTGAACGCGAGCACCGATAGCAACACGTGGGCGAGGAAGCGTGGCTGTTTGAGGATGTCGGTCTGCTTCTCACCGTGCTTGGCAGGGGAGGAAGGCAAGGTCGGCATGCACAGCTGCATCAGGATGGCGATCACCAGCGAGATGACGGCCAGGACCCAGAAACTGCCGCGCCAGCCGAGGGTGTCGGCGGCGACGGTGCCCAACGGCACACCGAACACCAGGGCGGCGGAAATGCCCAGGTAAACCCGCGACACCGCCTGACCCGATTTGCCGGGTGCTGCCAGTTGCCCGGCAGTTTCGCTGGCGGTGCCCCAGAACACAGGCAGGCCCAACGCCGGAATGAAGCGCGCGAGGGCCATGACCCAGATATTGGTGGACAGCGCCGCCAGCACGTTGGAAGCGGCGAACACCAGCAGGATGATGGTGAATAGTTTCTTGCGCTCGACACCCGCCAGTTTGGCCGTGAGGAACGGCCCGCACAGCATCACGGTAAAGGCGAACAGTGTCACCACTTGGCCAGCCACGGCGATTGACACGCCCAGGTCCTTGGCCATGGCCGGAAGCAGGCCGACGATGAGGAATTCAGTGGTGACGATGATGAATGCAGCGATCGCCATGATCAGGATTTGTATCCCTGATCGGGACGAGGCATCCGGCGCGGAGGCCGTTGCGGAATGTGAAGGTTGCATAGAAGAAGCTCCAATGGACGTTGCCATAGCCTATTGGAGATGTGAGTTCTCATCCGCGACATAAATGACTTACTATCGCGAACTCAGTTCAGCAATGGTAATCGCCGTGTTCTCATCCGAGCGTCTCAAGGGCATTGACGTATTTGTGGCCGTGGCTGATTTCGGCAGCTTCGCCAACGCCGCATTGAAGCTGAACCTGACGGCATCGGCGGTCAGCAAAAGCATCGCCCGCCTGGAGCAGCGATTGGGCCAGCGCCTGTTCAATCGCACCACGCGCCGCCTGGCCCTCACCGAAGCCGGCGTGAAGTTCTACGCCACCTGCAGCGGCGTGCTGGCTGATCTCGAAGAAGCCGAGCTGGCCCTCGCATCGGAGCGGCATGAGCCCCATGGCCGGGTGCGGATCGATTTGCCGGCCTCCTACGGACGTCTCCATGTGTTGCCGCTGATCCTCAACTTTGTCAGGGAATACCCGCTGCTGCAGCCGCACATTTCGTTCTCTGACCGATTTATCGATCCGGTGCATGAAGGCATCGATATCGTGGTCAGAATTGGCGGGCGCGATGCATGGGCGGCGGGGTTGGGGCATCGTTTCATCGGCGCTCAGCGACTGGTGTTCTGCGCCGCGCCGAGTTACATCGCCGACCACGGTCGGCCCGAGACGGACGCCGATCTTGAGCATCATCATTGCATCGCCTACGGCCAGTCCGACGGGCAGGTCGGGCCCTGGTATTTTCGCGGGCGCGTGCCGGGGGATCAGGAGCGGCGCGTCATTCATCCGCGGATCGCCGTCGGCGACGGGGAGGGCGAAGTATCGGCCACGCTGGCCGGGCATGGCATCGCGCAATTGCCGACCTGGCTGGTGCAAACCCACCTCAACGAAGGTCGGCTGGTTGAAGTGCTGCCGGAGCTTGCCACCGATGGACTGCCGATGAATCTGGTCTGGCTGAAAACCCGAGAGGCGCTGCCGAAAGTGAGCATTCTGCTGAAATACCTGAGCGAGCACCTGGCGCCCTACGGCAGCGTCGATTCTGCTACCGGGCCGGTCTGAACGGGGCACACATCGGCGGCTATAAATCCTTGCCCATGGTCATTTCACAGACAGCCATCCCCGACGTTTCGTACAGCCTCCGCGCCCCATGGTTGTCAGCAAATACGTTGAGCTCCAGACGCCGGATACCGCGCTCGACGGCCCACGCTTCGACGGCGCTCAGTGCCTGCCGGCTCAGGCCCTGACGTCGGAAGGCCTGATGAATCTCCAGGTCGTAGATGAACAGCCTGGCCGGCAACGGCGGGTCCTCTACGACGCCTACCCACAGGCTGCCCACCTCAACGCCTTCGTGGATGCATAGGCAGTAGAACCAATGCCCCTCGGTGTCCAGACCCTCCGCCAACAGGTCGTTGAAGTCAGCGCTGGCGCTTTCGAAGGCCAGCGCCTCAGACAATCCGTAGGTGCGCGCGATATCCCGGGCATACCCGGCGACCGAGCGGGCAGCAAATGCCTGAAAATCAGCGGCGGTCATCGGCATCAGCATCATGTCTGCGGCCCCGCCTGGGGCACGAGCGCTTTCCCGCGATAAGACACCAACGCCTGCTCCAGCGCGCCCATCGCCTCATAAAGGGCTGACTGCCGCTCGCCGATAGTGGCGGCCGGCGCTTCGGCCTCGCAGGCCGCTTCCAGCGCTTCGCAGCCCACGATGACAGCCGTCGCGGAAATGATGTTCGCGGCGCCGCGCACCTTGTGGCCGATGTCTTTCAGCTGCTCCGGGCGCGTGGTCGCGTTCAGCTCGGCGCGGTCCTGACGAATGCTGGCGATGAGTTGAGCGAGCAACCGCTCGTTCATGTCGGCCCTGCCGCCGGTCAGCGCTTCGATGGTGTGCGGGTCGAACACCGCCTGGGGCGGCTGAACGGGCACGGCGGGCAGCACGCCCGACGCAGGCGAAGCTCGCAGCGGCATGACCTTGCTCAAGCGGTCGTTCAGCGCGGTCAGGCTGATGGGTTTGAACAGGCAGTCATCCATGCCGGCATCACGGCAGCGTTGCTTTTCCTCCGGCTGCGCATTGGCGGTGTAGCCCAGCACGGTGCAGCGCGGACGTGCCTCGGTTTGCTCCAGCTGGCGGATGGCCCGCGTCAGGTCGTAGCCGTTCATGACCGGCATGTTGCAGTCGGCGATCACCAGATCGAAACGCTCCCCACGCCATCGCTCCAGAGCCTCGGCGCCCTGAAGCGCCATGTCGCAACGGTGCCCGAGGAAGCACAGTTGCTCGAACAGCAGCAGGCGGTTGGCCGGGTGATCGTCCACGATCAGAATGTGCAGCTGGCCCGAGGCGTGAGGCGCCGCCTCGCGGGCAATGCTTTTCGCATCGAGCGGCTCCAAGGTAGTGAATTCGAAGGTCATCTCGATTCGCGTGCCATCCCCGGGACGGCTGCTCAGCGTCAGGTTTCCGCCCATCATTTCGCACAGACTGCGACAGATCACCAGGCCCAGCCCTGCGCCAGTGCGCGCCAGCTGTCCTGATTGATCGACTTGGGCGAAGGGTGCAAACAGCCGCTGCTGGTCCTGCTCGGTGATCCCGATGCCGCTGTCGTGAATCACCACCTGCACGCGCATTTGCTGCGGGCTGCGGCCGGCTTCGGTCTGCAGGCTGATCTTGACCTGGCCCATTTCGGTGAATTTGATGGCGTTGCTGATGAGATTGGAAAGGATCTGCTTGAAGCGCAGCGGGTCGATCAGCACGTCCGTGTTGGTTCGCGCGTCCAGATCCAGGGCCAGCGTGAGGCTTTTTTGCCGGGCCAGGCCGTCGAACACCCGCACCACGGATTCGACCAGTTGGCGCAGATTGGCGCGCTCGGGGCTCAGGCTCAATCGGCCGGATTCGATGCGCGCGATGTCGAGAATGTCGCCGATCAGCTCCAGCAAATCCTTCGCCGAGCTGTAGGCCACTTCAATGGCCGGGCGGTCCAGATGGCCATGGTCGGCACGCTTCAGGGCCAGCTCGAGCATGCCGATGACCGCGTTCATGGGCGTGCGGATCTCATGGCTCATGGTCGCCAGAAAGGTGCTTTTGGCGCGGTTGGCATCGTCCGCCAGCTCCTTGGCCGTCTGCAGCTGCTCGATCAATTGCCGCCGTTCGCTGATGTCGATCCAGCCGCCAATGATGCCTTGCACTTTGCCGAGGGAATCGCGGAACGGCAGGATCCAGTGGTAGATCGTCAGCTCGCGGCCGCCGATGTGCAGCGAGCGATCCAGAATCAGCGGCTCGTTTTCGGCCATGACACGCTTGTAATCCTCGACGTAGCCCAGGGCCTCCTCAGTGTCGCTCAATATGCCGTCCAGAATGCTTTTGCCGATCACCTCCTCGCGCCGCGCGGCGAAGGCGGCGAGGTAGCTTTCGTTGCACATTTTCAGCAGGCCGTCGCGGTCGCGGACGTAGATGGGATGAGGCGTGCCATTGACCAGCGCGCTCATGAATTCGAACTGATCGTTGAGCGCTCGCTCGGCTCGCTCGCGCTGTTTGATCTGCCGGCGCATCCAGGCATTCCAGGCCAGCGAGCCCAGCAGCAGCAGGCTGGCGCCGCCGATGATTTGATAGATCAACAGCTCATAGTCGTGCCACGCGCCGCTGCTTGGCGGGGTATAGGTGCGCCAGCGATTGTTGATCGCGGCCAGGTCTTCCGGGGCGATGCTCGACAGCGCCTTGTCAAGAATCGAGGTCAGCTCGGTGGCATTGCGTGACGTGGCCATGGCAATGCGCGCCGGTTCCTGCCCGACCGTCACGCGCATCTGCAGCGTGTCGTTCAACGCCCGGGAGGACAGAAAATAACTGGCGCTGAACAGCGACGTGATGGCGCCCTCTGCCCGGCCGTGGGCGAGCATGTCCAGGGCTTGCGCCGGGTTGTCGACCTCCACCGGATAAATGCCCGGGTGGTGGTCGCGCAGGAAGGGCAGGATCGGGCTGCTGAGGGCCAGCGCCACCCGCTTGCCGTCCAGTTGATCGAGATTGGAGGGCGCCGAGGTTTCCTTGCGCGTGACCAGCACGAACACGTTGTCCATGTAGGGGCGGCTGAAATTGAAGCGGTTCTGGCGCTCTTCGCTGGGGATCATCGCGCCGATCAGGTCGGCCTGGCCCTGGCTCAACTGATTGGTCATGTCGTTCATGCTGGCGGCATGGCTGACTTTAAAGGTGAGCCCGGTGCGCAGGCGGATGAGTTCGAGTAAATCGGCGGTGACGCCGCTGAAATTGCCGGCCGCATCAAAGAACGTCAGCGGCGCGTAGGCTTCGTTGAACACCACTCGAACGGTCGGGTGCTGGGCGATCCAGCGTTCTTCCCGTTGATTGAGCTGCAGCTTCTGGTCGGTCAGCATCAGGTCGCTGCCGGCGCCCCAGCGTTTGGAAATGGCGATGCGCTCTTCCACCGGAATGCCCTTGAGCACCCGATTGACGATGTCCAGCAGTACCGGATTGGACGCCTCCACCGCGAAGCTGAAACCGTTTGCCTCGTGCTTGCCGAAATTGGCCATCTGCACGTTGTTCAGATAGCCCTTGTTGATCACGTAGTGAGTGGAAATCGTGTCCCCCAGAAACACGTCGGCCTGGTTGAAGGCCACGGCGTTGATCGCACTCTGGAAGGAGGGGAAGGTCTGCAGGCGCGCCTTGGGATACAGCGAGGCGATTTCGTCCGGTGGCAGGTAGTGATAAACCATGCTCAGGCGCAAACCGTTGAGGTCGCCGCTCAAGGGCCGGGTTTCTCCGGCGCGGGTCACCAGCACGGGCTGATCAACGGCGTAGGGCGTGGACAGCACGATCCCGCGTGACGCCGCCTCATAGCCGTTGGCGCTGCCCAGCAGGTCGATTTCGCCTTTGCTCAGCGCCTGCACCGCCTCGTCGCGGCTGGCGAAACGCAGGACCTTGACCGGCAGGTCGAGTACGCGCCCGAGAATGCCGACGTAATCGGCGGTAAAGCCTTCGTAGTCGTGCCCGGTCAGGGTCATGTCGAAAGGCGGGTAGTCCGGCGCGGAGGTGCCGACCACCAGTTCGCGCTTGTTGCGCACCCATTGCCACTGGGCGCGCTCCAGCGTCACGTCCATGTGCGCAGGGTTGGAGCGGCTGAGCAGCGTGTAGCGTTCCGGTGCCAAGGGATCTGCCTGGGTATCGAAGCCCACGCAGACCATCACGGCTGCTATCCAATAGTCCTTTAACGCCTTTGGCATCCTGTCTCTCACACTAGCGAATTGCGTTTTGCCATCTCGATAAGTTCTACCAGAGTCTTGGCCTTGAGTTTTTGCATCAAGCGGGTTTTGTAAGTGCTGACCGTTTTGTTGCTGAGGAACATGCCTTTGGCGATTTCCTTGTTTGTCCGCCCCTGGGCAAACAGTTGCAACACCATCAGTTCACGGTCATTGACGAGTTTGAAGCGCTCAAGCTCGTTGGGGTCACCCTCTTTTTTGATCGACGCGGCAAGGGCCTGACTGGGAAAGTAATTGTAGCCGGATAATACCGCTTTTACCGAGCTGACAAGTTCGCTGAGGTCTTCCTGCTTGCACACATAACCCGAGGCCCCCGACTGCATGCATCGGATGGCGAACAGGCTCGGCGCCTGAGCGGTGAGTACGAGAATCTTCGAGGGCAGGTTCATGGCGTTGAAGCGGGCGAGGACTTCGAGCCCGTCCAGCTTGGGGATGCTGATGTCGAGGATGATCAGGTCGGGCATGCATTCACGGACCATCTGCATGGCGTCGACGCCGTTGTCGGTCTCTCCGACCACCTCGTAATTTTCGTTTTCCAGAAGCATACGTATGGCCATGCGTATGACCGGGTGGTCGTCGATAATAAAAATTGAGTTCATGATGAATCCATAACGGGTGGCAAGAAAGCGCGCACCTTATCTCAGATGTTCAAGGCGCACATAAGGAGATCATGCCCGAAGCGCTATATAGGAATGTTCCTACAGAAATAAGCGTATGTGCGTACATGGATGCACGCAGCGGTCATGAATGTTTAATACGTAACTGCAGTTAGCATTGAATTAAATGCATTTAAACGCGCGTGTTTATTTCGAATCGGAATAACCCTACACATTCGAGAAACTGTGCCTACATTTTTAAAAAGGTCGCTTGGCGGATATCAACGGCAGGTCAGAACTGCGCACTCGGCAGTGGCCTGGATGAGTGCTGACACATACAGGGAAAGACCGGCATGCCAGCGAACATTACGCAGGTGTGGACAGCAGACTGATCAGCTCCAGGGTGTTGAGCGGTTTGCTCAGGCACCCCAGCAGTGGCAGGCCCATCGCTTTGGCTTCCGACTCAAGGGTGGCCAGCGGATCGGCATCGAGGCCGCTGAGCAGCACGGCGCGCTGGATCAACCCGCGCTGATTCGCCGTCTGTATCAGCTCCAGGCCGCACATACCGGGCAGACGCTGGTCGCAGAGCAGGAGGTCATAGGGTTCGGCGCTGCGCTCCATGGCGCCGAGTGCTTCGCTGGCATTGAGCGCCGGCGTGACGCGGTACAGGCCATGGTTGTTCAGCAGGATCTGCAAGGCGATCAGTTGAAACGGATGATCCTCTACCAGCAGGATTCGGAAATCTTTAGTGAACATCGGCGGTTCCAGACGTAGGGGAAGTGAGCGCCGCTGTTTGAAGGCGGGCCGGCGGCGCGCTCGCAGGGCGAGCGGTGTCTTCGGGAGGTAATGGGTCGAGTTGTCCCAAGGCTCGGAATGGCGCGGATTATTCGGCAGGGATGTACGACCAGCGATAAGGGCATTCCGACGGTTGTGTAGGAAATATCCGAAGTTGCTGTTGGATTGCCTGAAGGCCCAACGAGAAAAGCCCGAATCCGAGTCCTGATTCAGGGCCGGATTCGGGCTTTTGCCAGCGCCTTCGAAAGGCGCGACGGCCAAAGGCGCCGCTAGACGGGGCTGGAGTGGCCGGTCATTTCACGGGCCATTTCGCTGGCGTAGCTGTCGGTCATGCCGGCGATGAAATCGATGACCCGGAGAAAGGACGTGTGCAGCGGCCAGCTCGGGTCGGGTGCGTTATTGCCGAGCAGATCGAGAATGCGCCGGCTCTTGAACGACAGGTCATGCCCGCCGAATTGCTCCAGTGCCGCGCCGCAGAACGCATTGAGCAGGATCTCCAGCGTGGTGTAGGCGCCGATTTCGTGGAGCGTCTTGCGCTTGTCCTGAAAGATCTTCTTGCGCGCCATGTCCTTGGCGTTCAGCACGCAGCGTTTGGCCGGCCCGTGCATGTGCTCGACCAGATCACCGTGCAGTGTGCCGGCCAGCAGCGCGTCCTGCTGTTCGACGAACGCGCGAGCGGCGGCGTTGGTCAGGTGCTCGATGGCCTTGCCCCGCAGAATCGCCAGCTTGCGACGCCGCGAGTCATTCGGTCCCAACTGGCGATAGGTCTCCGGCAGGTCGTCGCCCACCAGGCCCAGCAGCAGCGACTCTACTTCGTCGTAGGTGAGCAGTTCCATTTCCAGGCCGTCTTCGAGATCGATCAGCGCGTAACAAATGTCGTCGGCCGCTTCCATCAGGTACACCAGCGGATGCCGCGCCCAGCGTTGGTCCTCGATCTGCGGCAGGCCGAGTTTGCCGGCGATCTGCTCCAGGATCGGCAGCTCGCTCTGGTAGCAACCGAACTTGTGTTTCTTGTAGCCCAGCGAGTCGGCGTGACGCGCCGTCCACGGGTATTTCAGGTAGGTGCCCAGGGTGGCGTAGGTCAGCCGCGTGCCGCCCTCGAACTGGTGGTATTCCAGCTGAGTCAGGACGCGGAAGCCTTGGGCATTGCCTTCGAAATTGAGGAAGTCATTGCGCTCGACCTCGCTCATCGCGTCCAGCCAGCCACGGCCGGCGGCCTGTTTGAACCAGTTGCGAATGGCGTCTTCGCCGGAGTGGCCGAACGGCGGGTTGCCGATGTCGTGGGCCAGGCAGGCCGATTGCACGACCATGCCCAGATCGCTGGGGTCACACCAGTCGGGCAGGGCGCTGCGCAGGGTTTCGCCGACGCGCATGCCCAGCGAGCGGCCGACGCAACTGACTTCCAGCGAGTGGGTCAGGCGCGTATGGATGTGGTCGTTGCTGGTGACCGGATGAACTTGAGTCTTGCGGCCGAGACGGCGAAAGGCCCCGGAGAAAATGATCCGGTCGTGATCCTTGTGGAACGGGCTGCGCCCCAATTCTTCAGGGCTGTGCAGGGTCTTGCCAAGGCGCTCGCGGGTGAGCAGGGTTTGCCAATCCAAGGCCGGTACTCCGTCGGGTGATTACCGCGCTAGCTTCCCGGTTCGTCCCGCACGCTGCAAGCACAAGATCGCCGATGCGGGATCAGGAAGCCTCATCAAAACCCGGCCGCGTCGACATCGATCAGCAACAGTCGCTCGCCGTTGTCGAAGAACTGCCCGGCCGTCAGGCAGTACTGATTGCTGGTGGCGTCGCGGTAGGTGCTCGACAGCGTCAGGCGCCGCTCGTGCCAGCCCTCGGCGAGCAGGTGATAGAAGTAGGGCCGCCAGGACCAGTTATGGCCCAGATACCGGGCGTCCGCCGTCCACGCCCCGTTGCGCCATTCCAGATTGGGCGTGAGCTGCGTGCCATGACGGTCGCACTGATAAAAGCGCAGCAGCCACGGGAAATCCGTCACCTGGGGCAAATCACTCAGCGGCGCATTGCCTTCGGCCCAGCGCTGCAGCCGGGACATCAATTGCGTGAGTTGCCTGCGCAGGGTCATCAGCTGCTCCCGCTCGGCGACTTTCTTCATCACGTAGCGATCGCGCAGGGCAGCGAAGCGGTCGACGAACGCATCGGCTGCGAAGAAATCCAGCTGCGCCGGGGCGAACAGATAGCCCTGGACATAACGCGAGCCGCATTCGAGGGCGAAGTCCAGTTCGGCTTCTGTCTCGACGCCTTCGGCGATGATCCAGCACCCGGTTTTCTCCGCCATCTGCGCGAGGGCCTTGACCACATCGCTGCTGGGGCCGCCCCGCGCTGCGGCCTGAAACAGGCGCATGTCCAGCTTGAGAATGTCCGGTTGCAATGCCAACACCCGGTCCAGCTGCGAATAGCCGGCGCCGAAATCATCGATGGCGATGCGTGCGCCGGCATCGCGGTAGCGGGCCACTACCTCATTGAGGCGCTGCCCGTCGCCGCTCAATTCAGTGATTTCGAAAACGATCCGTTCTGCGGGGATCCCATAGCTCTGCAGCTGTTTGAGGCTGGGTGGCGATTCATCGGGACGCAGGCGGCTGATCCAGCGCGGGGAGATGTTCAGGCTGAGGAACCAGTCGCCGGGCGCCTCATGGAAGCGGCTCAGGGCATTGTCGCGCACCTGCCGGTCCAGCCGACGCAATTGCACGGCCGGCCGCCGCGGATCCGCAAACAGCGGGCCGACCGATTGCAGGCTGCCATCCGCCTGGCGCAGGCGGCCTAGGGCTTCGATGCCGGCGATGCGGCCGGTCGCGGTGTCGATGAACGGCTGAAAACAGGCGAGGGGTTGCCCATCGAACACATGGCCTCCTTAGTGGCGATTGAGTGGGGTGGCGTTGGCGAGGGAGTGGCTGCAGGTTCTCGTTCGACAAGCACCGTCGCCTCACCCGATACGCATATCGGGCAAGGCGGGGTTTGTTAGCAAGAATGCAGCCAGAAGGCGTTTAGCGACGGCGGAACGAGTTCTGCAGGGCCATTTTGATCAACGGCAAAACGGTTGCGCTGAACTTGATCAGCCGGGTGACGCTGCCGGTTTTTTTGCTGCGTGTGCCCTTGCCGGTGAGAAATCCCAGCAGGGTGACGACGCCGACGCCCCACAGCGGCCCATGCTTGATGCCGAGGGAGCCGGGCAGGTCGGAGGCCATGCCGCGCATGCGTTGCAGGGGATGCATCAATCGCGAGGATTCCTGACGGATCTCTTGACGGTGCATCTCCATGCGCAAGCGGATCAATGCCTTGCGCAGCTCGCGACGATTGTGGGTCTGGGGCAATTGAGGTGTGCTCATGGCATCAGTCGCTCGCGGTCGTTGGCCAGTTCTTCCAGTGTTGAATGGAAGGGTGAGGACTCATCGAAAACAGCTGCCTTGAGCCGCATGGCGCAGAACAATGCCGCCAGGGTGTACAACCCGCACAAGCCGATGATTCCGTAGAGGCGATAGCTGTCCCAGACCAGAATCAGCAGCAGCGCGGACAGGCCGATGAGCAGCAGCAACGCGAAAACCAGCGCCAGGCCTGCGAACAGCAACAGCCTGACCGTACGGGCTTTCTGCTCCTGAAGCTCGATGCCGAACAGTTCGACATGGGTGTGCAACAGGCCCAGAATGGCCGCACCCAGCCGCCGTGGCGAAGAGGATTGTTCGGTCCCGGTTGGACCTGTCGGCTGCGTCATGGCCGTTAGCGCCGGGTGGCCAGCAGGCCCAGCAGGAAGCCGACGCCAGCTGCGATGCCTACCGATTGCCATGGATTGTTCTGAACATAGTCCTCAGTGACGATGACCGCTTCCTTGCCCCGTGCGCGCAGGGTTTCTTCGGTCAATTTGAGGGTCTCGCGGGCACGCAGCAGGCTTTCGCGAATCTGCTCACGCAGCTCGTCAGCCTGTTCACCGGCCAGGGAGGCCGTGTGCGCCAGCAGTTTTTCCGTATCGGCAACCAGCGTCTGGAAGTCAGACATCAAAATGTCCTGGGCTTTTTCTGCTGTAGGTCGAGCCATGGTTTTCTCCTTAGGGGATGACGATATGGGGTTTCGAGTATGGCGCATTCCTGGAGGTTCATTCCAATCGCGTGAACTGAGCCACCGTTTCGTCTGCAGCGGTTCTGCGCTGTTCCGGTGCACTCGGCGAACGTCGCGCTCCAGTGTGGGCGGGCGATTCGAAGAGCATCAGGACGCGTGCGCGGACTCGACGGTATCGGCGGCCGGTTCTAGACTTGTCGATCCAACCCTTGGAATCGCAGCCACAGAGGGGCCCATCCATGCCACCGGAATGTCAGCTGTTCGGAACGTTGGGGTGTCATTTGTGCGAGGTGGCCGAGGCCGTACTCATGCCGCTGGTGGAGCACGGCTTGATGGTGGAGCTGGTCGACATCGCCGAGCGCGAGGCGGACTACGAAACCTATGGTCTGAGGATTCCCGTGCTGAGGCGGGCAGACACCGGTGCCGAACTGGACTGGCCGTTCGACACCGATCAGGTCGTGCTGTTTCTGAGCGGCTGAAGCACACGTGATCAGGGCATGAACCCCCGCTTCAGCATCGGCTTCAGAGATTGCGGGTCAGAGGTATTGCGTGTCGACCACCATGGCTTGAGCGACGGCGGCTTTCTGCTCCTCGGTCATGCCGTCCCAGACGTGCACTTTGGCGTAGTAGCCCAGGCCGGCGACGATATACAGGCTCAGGGTCAGCACGATGAACACCGACATGAACGTCCAGCGACCCACGTCATGGTCTTCGTTGGAAAAGGACTGAGAGTAGTTTTCATCGTTCTGCGATGAAGTCCCGGTGGAGAGACGTTTGATCCATTGGAAGAATTGAACCAGCATGGGCGTAACCTCAAAAGTTGCGAAAGGAAATCTGTGGCCGGCAGCAGCGCTCAATGCGCGGTACAAATCCTGAAAACGAAAAAAGCCCGTCGATGACGGGCTTTCTTTTTATGAGTTTCAGGTCTGGCAGGCGTTTTCGATTTCGATCACGAGGCTGTTCGTGTCCGCTCGGATTCGCGCCTGCGTGCCGATTTCGAAACATTTTAGGACAAATCAATTTGCGCATCCAGCGCTGACCTAGGGTTGTCAGACAACTGGCGCCGGATTTCCGTGCGACATAACGTCGCGCACTTCTGTGTGGCGCGTGCTAGAGCCTCCCGGCAAAACTTATTTGCTCAGGCACCCGGTACAGGGGACTGATTTATTTACAGCGCTTCACCGTAAATTAATCTGTCCCCGCCTGAGCATCACCCTGTCGCGTAAAGATGCGCGGGCGCTGATAATGCCCACCCTGTCATCTCGTCATTCCAGCCTGAGCCGTTTATGCCCGCACCTGTGTTTACCGCCGCCCACCGTCAAGCCAGCACGTTGTATCTGCCGCCCGGGCCTTGGCTGACGGTGCTCGATTGCCTGTGCGAGCGCTTCAGTGCCATCAGCCGCGAGCAGTGGCTGGACCGCATCGCGCGGGGCAAGGTGCTCGACGCTGACGGCCAGCCGATCGCGGTGGACCTTGGTTACCGCGAAGGCTTGCGCATTCATTACTTTCGCGAAGTGCCCAACGAAGCGCCGATCCCGGTGCAGGAGTCGATCCTGTACGCCGACGAGCATCTGGTGGTCGCCGACAAGCCGCATTTTTTGCCCGTCACCCCGGCGGGCGAGTACGTCGAGCAGACCCTGCTGCGGCGATTGATTCGCACCCTCGACAATCCCGACCTGGTGCCCTTGCATCGCATCGACCGGCACACGGCGGGGTTGGTGCTGTTCTCGGCCAATAAGCAAACGCGGTCGGCGTATCAGGCGCTGTTTCCGACCCGGCGAATTGAAAAGCGCTACGAAGCGATCGCGCTTGCGCTCCCGGACATGGCGTTCCCGCGCGTTCACAAAAGCCGGCTGGTCGACGGTGAACCGTTCTTCCGCATGCAGGAGGGAGAGGGACCGAGCAACACGGAGACCCGCGTCGAAGTCAGCGAACAAAATGGCGGGCTCTGGCGTTACGCGCTGTACCCGGTGACGGGCAAAAAACATCAGCTGCGCGTGCACATGGCCGCTCTGGGCGCCGGCATCTGCAACGACCCGTTCTACCCCGACGTGCTCAAGGATGCCGTGGACGACTATGCCAATCCGCTCAAACTGCTCGCCCAGGGACTGCGCTTCATTGATCCGGTGACCGGAGAGGAAAGGGTTTTCGAGAGCCGGATCACACTGGATTGGTAACGCGGCTCAGGCCCGGCCTGGCCCGGTTATTCCAGGCAAAAAAAGACCCGCTCGATTGGCGGGTCTTTTGCTTTCAGCGGCGGTCTTTTCAAACCCTCGCGATCAAGCGGAGATCACAGTTCTTTAACGGTACGAACCTGATCTTTGTTGATGCGGGTTTCTTTACCGTCCAGCTGCTTGAACTCGTAGAAGCCCGACTCTTCGTCGTACTTCGGCTCGTCGGTTGCCTGGATTTCACGGCCGTCGTTCAGCGTGATTACCGTCGGCGAAGAGCAACCGGCCAAAGAGGCGAGGCTCAGTGCGAGCAGGAAGGCGGCAGGAAGAGTCCGTTGTTTCATTGCTGTGTCTCCGGGGTATTTTGTTTAGTGATGTGTCTGACGCAGAGTGTAACGGCAAAGTTCCATGAAACCTGCCTGCTGCGCTCAGGGCTTGCTCTCGGTCAATAGATCCGGCGTGTTCAGGTTGGCGAGACGGGGGTCGTCGGCCTCGCATTGCAACCCGACGGCGCGCAATTCTGCCATGGTCCGGCGCGGGCTGCGCTGTCCTTCCTGCCAATGCTGTTCGAACACCTGCGCGTGACAGGTGGGGATGCAACACAGGAGCGGCTCCCACTGCTCGCCCTGACGGACCATCACCGGCACGCCGGGGTTCGCAGCAGCGGCCTGGCGCAGGCCATCAAGAAGGGGGCGATCCAGCAGCGGCATGTCGCAGGGAATCACCAGCAGATAATCATGTTTCGCCACGGCGAGGCCTGCGCGAATACCTGCGTAGGGGCCGGGGAAATCCTGTTGCTCATCCTCGACCAGGCGGTCGGCGTAGCGCGCGTATTGTTCGCGGTTGCGGTTGCACGAAACGATCAGGTCGTCCGTGAGCGGTCGCACCAGCCCGTACAAATGCTCGATAAAGGGCTTGTCGCGCCACGTGATCAGGCCTTTGTCACGCCCGCCCATGCGCCGGCCCTGGCCACCGGCGAGCAGCAGGATGGAGCAGGGCGGCAGGGCTTCGGTAGGGGTCATGATCAGATCGGTCGGCGCGGTAAAAAACAGGTGCTGTGATATAACACCGCCCTGTTTCCTCTACAACCGGACCTCGCCATGAAAGCCAAGGCAGACTCGCCTTTCGTACCCCTGAATATCGCTGTTCTGACCGTCAGCGACACTCGCACCTTTGAAACCGATACCTCCGGCCAGATGTTCGTCGACCGCCTGACCGCCGCAGGTCATGGCCTGATCGAGCGCGTGCTGCTCAAGGATGACCTGTACAAGATCCGCGCCCAGGTGGCGACCTGGATCGCCGATGATGAAGTGCAGGTCGTGCTGATCACCGGCGGCACCGGTTTTACCGGCCGCGACAGCACCCCGGAAGCCGTGGCCTGCCTGCTGGACAAACAGGTGGACGGTTTTGGTGAGTTGTTCCGTCAGATCTCCCTGCCTGATATCGGCACCTCGACCATTCAGTCCCGCGCCCTTGCCGGTCTGGCCAATGGCACGCTGGTGTGCTGCCTGCCGGGCTCGACCAACGCCGTGCGCACCGGCTGGGATGGCATTCTCGCCGACCAGTTGAACAACAGCTTTCGCCCGTGCAACTTCGTGCCGCACCTGAAGAAGGCCGAACCCTGCGCGACGCGCGGGTGAGCTGCCATGAATGCACCTGAGATGAGTGGGCTGATGCCGGTCGAAGAGGCCATGCAGCGATTGATGGACCTCGCCGCCGCCGCACCGATCACCGAGCGTGAAACCGTGGCGCTGGCCGATGCCCAAGGACGCGTACTGGCCGAGGATCTGGTCTCGACGCTGGACTTGCCGCCGTGGCCGAACAGCGCCATGGACGGTTATGCGATGCGCGTCGCGGACTGGACCGGCGAGCCGCTGCCGGTGAGCCAGCGCATTTTCGCCGGGCAGGCACCTGAGCCGTTGCAGCCGGGCACCTGCGCGCGAATCTTCACCGGCGCTCCGGTTCCTGAGGGGGCTGACTGCGTCGAAATGCAGGAGAACGCCGAGGTCCAGGCGGACGCGACAGTGCGCTTTCTCGAGCCGTTGAGCTCCGGTCAGAACATTCGCCCGAAAGGGCAGGAAACCACCGTCGGCGACAAGGTACTGGACGCCGGTACGGTCATGAACCCGATCGAACTGGGCCTGGCCGCGACCATGGGGTTCGGCCATGTGCAGGTCGTGCGCCGCGCCCGGGTGGCTGTCCTGTCCACGGGTGACGAGTTGATCGAGCCGGGGCAGCCCCTGGGCCCGGGGCAGATCTACAACAGCAATCGCGTGTTGCTGTGCAGCTGGCTGACGCGACTGGGCTGCGAAGTGGTCGATGCGGGCATCCTTCCCGACAACCTCGAGAAAACCCGCGCTGCGCTGGGCAGCCTGAACAACGTTGACCTGATCCTCTCCACGGGCGGCGTGTCCGTCGGCGAAGCGGATTTTCTCGGCCACGCGCTGCGGGAAGAAGGCGAGATTGCGCTGTGGAAACTGGCGATCAAACCCGGCAAACCGCTGACCTTCGGCCATTTCCGTGGCGTGCCGGTGATCGGTCTGCCCGGCAACCCGGCGTCGACGCTGGTGACCTTCGCGTTGCTGGCGCGACCCTATCTGCTCAGACGCCTGGGCGTGCAGGCTGTCAAGCCGCTGCAGTTTCAGGTGCCTGCTGCATTCACCTGGACCAAACCGGGGAACCGGCGCGAGTACCTGCGCGGACGTCTTGAACAGGGCAGGCTGGTTGCCTACCGCAATCAGAGCTCGGGTGTGCTGCGCAGCGCCGCCTGGGCCGACGGGCTGATCGAGATTGTGGAAGGGACAACGGTGGCGGAGGGCGACCTGCTCAACTTCATTCCGCTGAGCGAAGTCATGGCCTGAAGAGGTGAGCCTTCTTCGGAAGGCTCAACCACACAAGCGGGCAGTGGGCGGGAGTTTTCACCCGCACCGCATAACGTGTGGGAGCGAGCTTGCTCGCGAAAGGGCCGGTGTTCGCTCCACATTTCCGGCGGCCAAAACACTGCCTTCGTGAGCAAGCTCACTCCCACAAGGTCTCATGCGCCGGTAATCGTGGCATGGGCCTGATCTTGCACGTCGAAATTCCGCTTGGTCTACTTCTTGACCTTCACCGCAGGCTGCGCATCACTCGCCTCTTCGTCCATCCGGTCAGACTCAAACAGCTCGGACAATTCAGTCCGGGCTTCCAGCGCGCTTTGCATGACCTTCGCGGCGTCGTCGTAGATCAGGTGCTGGCGATTCAGCACTTGTTCGTCATGACGCTTGAATCGATCGATGCGCGCGGCCGCCTGAGCTTCACTCAGGCCCAGCCCGATCAGCGTGCGGCGGGTCATTTCCAGGCTTGAATAGAACGTCTCCCGTACCGCTTCAGCGTCCAGATCCAGCAGCCGGTGAACGTGCTGGCGGTTACGGGCCCGGGCGATGATCTTCATATGCGGGTACAGCCTGCGCACCAGTTCGGCGGTCTTGATGTTGGTGTCCGGGTCGTCCGTGGCGATGACGAAATATTCGGCCTGGTCCACCTTCGCCGCGCGCAGAATTTCCGGGCGCAGGGGGTCGCCGTAGAACACCGGCACATTACCGAAGCTGCGGGTGAACTCGATGGTTTCCACCGAGGTGTCCAGCGCAATGAAAGGGATGTTCTGCGCGCGCAGGATACGCGCAACGATCTGCCCCATCCGGCCCATGCCGGCGATGACTACGCGCGGGTTGTCCGATTCGATTTCCTTGTACTCTGCCGGCACTTCCTTGATCACCGTCTTGGGCTTGAGCCAGCGCGACAGGGCCAGCAGCAGCAATGGCGTCAGCGCCATCGACAAGGTGATCGTCAGCACCAGCGTGTCGTACAGCGCGGCATCGAACAGGCCCTGATCGCGACCGATCTTGAACACCACGAAAGCAAATTCACCGCCCGCCGCCAGGACCAGCCCGAGACGCAGCGCACTTTGCTTGCCGAGCCCGCCCGCCAGACGACCGACGAAAAACAGCAGCGGCAACTTCAGGCCTATCAGCAACAGCGTCAGGCCCAGCACCGTGAACGGCGAGTTGATCAGCAGGCCGATGTTGGCGCCCATGCCGACGCTGATGAAGAACAACCCCAGCAGCAGGCCCTTGAACGGCTCGATCTGCGCTTCCAGCTCGTGGCGGTATTCAGAGTCCGCCAGCAGCAGGCCGGCAAGAAACGCCCCCAGCGCCATGGACACGCCCACCAGGTCCATCAGCCACGCCGTGCCGATCACCACCAGCAGCGCGGTCGCCGTGGAGACTTCCTGCAGCTTGGTTTTGGCGACGATGCGGAACACCGGCCGCAGCAGATAACGACCGCCGACCACCACAATGGCGATGCCGCCGAGCACTTGCAGGCCGTGACGCAGGGAATCGCCGGAACTGGCATCGTGGGAGCCGCCGGCCAGCATCGGCACCAGGGCAATCAGCGGGATGGCCGCGATGTCCTGAAACAGCAGAATAGCGAAGGCCAGGCGACCGTGGGGCGCGTTGAGCTCCTTGCGTTCGGCTAGGCTTTGCAGGCCAAAGGCGGTCGACGACAGCGCCAGCCCCAGGCCGAGCACCACGGCGCTGTTGAGCGGCTGATTGAAGCCCAGCAGCGCGACGGCGCCAATCACCACCCCGGTCAGCAGCACTTGTGCCATGCCGCCACCGAACACCGATTTGCGCATGGTCCAGAGGCGTCGCGGCGACAACTCCAGGCCAATGATGAACAACAGCAGCACCACGCCCAGTTCGGAGATGTGCGCGACGCTTTGCGGATCGCCGATCAGGCCCAGGCAAGACGGGCCGATGATCACACCCGCGATCAGGTAGCCAATCACGGCGCCCAGTTGCAGGCGTTTGGCCAGAGGAACCGTGACAACGGCGGCGAGCAGGAACACGACTGCGGCCTGCAACAGGCTGCCTTCATGGGGCATTGGGAACTCCTTGTTGAAAGAGGGCAGAGGAAGGATTCTGCGTTTGTTGCAGACCCGTCCTACCGCCCTGAAAACGCTTGAGCGACTGAAAAGTGCGCGTATTAAACCACGTGAAAGTGACGGACATCAGCGGCCGAGACGCTTCGCCGCAGGCCTGACGTGGGGGGTGGCGTGTCAGCGTCGACGTGAGCAGGTACCATGTCCGCACATTTGTACCGCGCCCCACATCTCGACCGGTTTTCAGGAATCCCGCAATGACCAACAAACAGCGTCTTATTTATTCGATCATCATCGCCTTGAGCGTTCTGGCGATCATGCTTGGCCTGTCCCATTTGCAGACCACCGGCGTGCTCAGCGAAAAGACCTTTCAATACATCGCGATCTTTGTCGCTGTCGTTGTCGTGGTCCTGAACGGCGTGCTGCGGCGCAAGGTCAAGCGCTGATCCACATTGGTGCTTTTTTAGCAGTGTCAGCGCTGCGACTTCATATGGCAGCATCAAGCGGTTACAAACCCCGGCTGAACTATTTTTCCGGTCACGAACTCCAAAAAATCGCATTCAAAAAGCCCGTACAGGGAAATGGAGTTCAATCATGATCAAGAAACTTACCGCTGCCGTTCTCGCCACCGCTGCCCTGACCACCGCACAGTTCGCCCTGGCGGACAAACCGGGCGCTGGCTGGATCACCATCGAAAAAGCGATCGAAAAAGCCAAGTCGGCAGGTTACACCGAGATCTACAAGATCGAAGCCGACGACAATGGCTACTGGGAAGGCGAAGGCCGCAAGGCGGACAGCCTGACCTACGAATTCCGCATCGACGGCACCTCCGGCAACGTCCTGCGCGATCAGAAAGACTGATCAATCCGGCGCTTGCGCGCGTGTGGGAGCCCCCGGGCTTCCACATCCATCCTCACCGAATCCCTCGCACTTCTTCTTCGCTTTAACCCCTTCTCGGCTTTACTCCCGCCTGTATATCCGACAACCTTGCCGTCCCCATTTCCGTCAGCAGGAAGCGACGCATGAGTGTCCGGATCGAATTCAAATCCAACCCCTCCGAAGAAGAACGCCTGCAGATCCTCGAGCCATTGAAGGATTACAACGCAGCCATGGCCGGCGACGGCAAGTCAGAAAAATTTGCGCTGTTTGTCCGCGACGAGCACACCGATGCCGTGCTCGGTGGCCTGCACGGCCGAATCCTCTACAGCTGGCTGTTCATCGAACTGCTCGTGGTGCCTGAACAGGCCCGGGGGCAGCGCATGGGCAGCCAGTTGATGAAGATGGCCGAAGACCTCGCCCGCGAACGGGGTTGCGTTGGCGTGTGGCTCGACACCTTTGATTTCCAGGCGCCCGAGTTCTATCGCAAGCATGGCTACGAGCAATTTGGTCAGCTGGATGACTATCCGCCCGGGCACCAGCGGCTGTTCTTCCAGAAGCGCTTGCAGGCACAGTAGTCAGCGGTGTGCTGAGGTTTACTTGAACCGGCCCGGGCTGTAAGGCGCGGGATCGGTGAACGGCGTGGCGCCGGTCATCATTTCCGCCAGCAGTCGGCCTGTGACCGGGCCGAGGGTCAGGCCGTGATGGGCGTGCCCGAAGTTGAACCACAGCCCGTTGTGGGAAGCCGCCGGCCCAATCACCGGGCGCATGTCCGGCAAACAGGGTCGGCGACCCAGCCAGGGTTCAGCGTCCAGCCGCTCGCCCAAGGGATAGAGCGTTCGGGCGATGGCTTCGCAGCGGCGCAGCTGGATCTCGTTGATCGGCGCGTCCGGCGCGGCGAACTCGACGCCGGTGGTGAGACGAATCCCCCGCGCCATGGGCGCCAGCACATACCCCGCCTGAGCGTCGATGATCGAGTGCTGCAACGGCGCATCCGGGTTTGCCGCGTAATGCATGTGATAACCGCGCTTGATCCCCAGGGGGATGGGGTATCCAAACCGGGCAGTCACCTCTGTCGATTGCGCCCCCAACGCTACTACCGCGTTTTGTGCCTGCACCTGTCCCTCGCGTGTTTCCACCCGCCAGCCGTCGTTGTGCTGACAAAGACTGCGCGCGTCACCCTTGAGCAACAGGCCGCCACGCTCGACGAACAGCGCGGCATAACCGCGGACCAGTGCACCGGGATCGCTCACGCTTTTCGGATCGAGCCAGTGAATGGCGCCCAGCGCTCCATTCAGGTGAGGTTCACGCTCGCGCAATTGGCCCGCATCGAGCACCTCGTAACGCAGGCCGTGACGGTCATAAGTGCGGGCGTCGGCCACTGCCAGATCAAATTCTGCCTGGTCGCGATAGCACTCGATCCAGCCCTTGGCACGGATCAGCGAGGTCATGCCTGAGGCCTCGGCCAGCCGGTCGTGCTCGCTGACGCAGCGTTCGATCAGCGGCAGCATTGCGCGGCTGGCGCTGGCCAGATTGGCGGGCGAAGAGTTTTGCCAGTACTGAAACAGCCAGGGCGCGATCTTTGGCAGCCAGGTCGGGTTGAAACGCATGGAGGATTGCCGGTTCAGTGCATAGCGCGCCAGCCGCGACCACTCGCGCGGAAAGGCGTAGGGGACGATGCTGGACCGTTCGATCAAGCCGGCATTGCCGTGGCTGGTACCAGCGCCGGGTTCATCGCGGTCCAGCAAGACGACCTGCTGGCCTGCCGCTTGCAGGTGCAGTGCAGAACAGACGCCGACGATACCGGCGCCGAGGACGACGGTTTGGCAATCCACGATCGGGCTATCAGCGGTGAGCGAATCCATTGAGCGGTCCTCGTTCGGTTGAGGGCAGGGCGGCTATTGCGCGAGGCCTGCAGTTTACCCGCTGGTTGCTGCGCATTACTCTTCAGAACAAGCGTCTCCGGACGCCTGCCCTCTCTGTTCCGCTTCCACTTCCAATAATCACAACGGAGCTTCAGATGCCTTCCACCCACGGTCGCCAGGCCACCCGGACGATTTCCTTTACTGATCTCACTGAGCTGCTGCGGCAGATCTTTGTGCGTCACGGCACCTCGCCAGAAGTCGCGCGGGTGCTGGCCGCCAATTGCGCGGCGGCTGAGCGCGACGGTTCCCACAGCCACGGCATCTTCCGCATCAAGGGCTATCTGTCGTCGCTGGCAGCGGGCTGGGTTGATGGTCGGGCTGAGCCAAGTATCGAGGACGTCGGCGCAGCGTTTGTGCGCGTCGATGCCATGGGCGGTTTTGCCCAGCCGGCGATGCAGGCCGCCAAGGCCCTTGTCATCGAGAAAGCACGCAGCGCCGGGATCGCCATTCTGGCCATCCGCAACTCCCATCACTTCGCCGCGCTGTGGCCGGACGTCGAGCCCTTCGCCCAGGAAGGGTTGGTGGCCTTGAGCGTGGTCAACAGCATGACCTGCGTCGTGCCCCACGATGCGCAAAAACCCTTGTTCGGTACCAACCCCATCGCCTTCGCCGCGCCACGGGCTGAGGGTCAGCCCGTCGTCTTTGACATGGCCACCAGCGCCATTGCCCATGGCGACGTGCAGATCGCCGCCCGAGAGGGGCGCCTGCTGCCGCCGGGGATGGGCGTCGACCGTAACGGCAATACGACCGAAGACCCGAAAGCCATTCTAGACGGAGGCGCGTTGCTGCCTTTTGGCGGTTACAAAGGATCGGCGCTGTCGATGATGGTGGAACTGCTGTCCGCCGCGCTCACAGGCGGCAATTTCTCCTTCGAGTTCGACATGTCGAAGTCTCCCGGCGCGCAAACCCCCTGGACCGGCCAGGTGATCATCGTCATTGATCCGGACAAGGGCAGCGGTCAGGCATTCGCCGAACGCAGCGAGGAACTGGTCCGGCAGATGCACGGCGTCGGCCAGCAGCGCATGCCGGGCGATCGCCGCTATCGTCAGCGCGAGCGTTCGTTGAAGGACGGGATTGCAGTGTCGGCAGAGGATCTCGATCGGCTGGAAGCGCTGGCTAAAGGTTAACGGCTGGACGCTGAATGACGTATAGGGACGGCGCGGAGCCTGCCTGAGTGAGCCCAAAACTCAGGCTCATCCCCATGACCATTCGTCGCGACAGGACTTGCGCTCGAGGGGCGTTGAAAATACTGTATGTTTAAACAGTATCGAGAAGAAGAGAGCGGCCATGCAAACCAATCAAGTCAACACCCGTCAGGAATTCGCTGCGCAGAAAAACGAGTCGTCATTCAGCAGCGTGTGGGGCAACGAGATGCAGCGTGAGGATTTTCTTGCTCTGGCGTCAGGACTTCGCCAGTTCAACGCCAGTCAGGCCGATATCGCATTTGTGCCATCAAGCGCGGCCGGTTACGCCACGGGCAACGCCAATGTCTATGGGGCTGAACAGGGTCAGCTCGCAGGGGAATGATGTCAGGAGCGTGCTCCCGGCAAGACAGCCTGGATTGATTCAGGGCTTGAATCGCACCAGCACCGGGACGGGCGTCTGACCGTTCACCGGGCCGTCTGCGTCAGGCTGGCGCATTTTACCGGTGCGAATCATCGCCAGGGCAATCAATGTGCCCACGGCCGACAGCGCCAACCAACCCAGTAAGAAAGAAATCATTGTCTGGTTCTCCGAACTACAGAAATCGGGCTGCCATTCAAAAAGAATAGCGGTACATCAGAACCTATCGGCCACGAAGGTGATTCCTTGAGCCGTCAATTCGGAAGATTGACCAAATGAGCCCAAGGGCGCAACTCCCTCGGACCAATGGGGTCTTGCTCTTTGAACACAGTCAACTTCAGGACCCTCCTTTATGAAAGATCTCGGCTCACGTCTGAAAGAAGAACGCAAACGGCTCGGGCTGTCGCAACAGGACTTCGGCTCCATCGGTGGCGTTGAGGCCAACGCCCAAGGCAAATACGAAAGCGGTGAACGCATCCCGCGTTCGGATTACCTGGCGGCGCTGGGCAAAAAAGGCATCGACGTCATGTACGTGCTGTCAGGCGAGAGGACCCCGATCGCCACCGACACGCTGAACGACGCGGAGCGGGCAGTCATTACTCATTACCGGGCGCTGAGCGAAGATGACCGCGAGGCGATTTCGCAATTGGCTACGTCGCTTTCAGAGTGCGCAACCGAGTTTTCACGCTCTGCATAAAAAGGGCACGCTCTGCTCGGAGGAATCACGAGGGCCGGTTGCAAGAAAATATATGGAACGTATATGCTCCGTATATTCTTCGAGAGGTCGGTATGGGACTGGTAAAAATTTCCGAACAGATGCACGCCAACATACGTTGCGCCAGCGCGGCCTTGAGTCGCTCGATCAATGCTCAGGCCGAACACTGGATGCGGGTGGGCATGCTCGCCGAGCTGCACCCCGGTCTGAATTACAGCGAGATCTGCCAGTTGCTGATCCGCGCTGAAACGTCTGGCGGCGCCGTATTGAGTCTTCAGCCCTGCGACCTGGTACCGGATCTGGCTCCGGCCCGGGCGGTGTCCCGATGAGCATCAGTCTCAAGACCGAAGCCGATCTGGTCGGGTTGCGTGTGGCGGGGCGCCTTGCCGCAGATGTGTTAGCGATGATCGCAGAGCACGTCAAGCCGGGCATTAGCACAGAAGCGCTGGATGACATTTGCAACGCCTACATTGTCAACGAGCTGAAAGTGATCCCTGCCAACGTGGGCTACCACGGGTTTACCAAAACCACCTGCATCTCGCCCAACACGGTCGTCTGCCATGGCATCCCGTCAGCGGATGACGTGCTTAAGGACGGCGACATCGTCAATATCGACGTCGCGGTCATCAAGGACGGCTGGTACGGCGATACCAGCCGCATGTACTACGTCGGGGAGGTCAGCCCGCTCGCCCGGCGTCTGGTTGAAACCACGTACGAAGCCACGCTGGCGGGGATACACGCCGTGAGACCCGGTGCGACCCTGGGCGACATCGGCCATGCCATCCAGAGCGTGGCCTATCGCGAAGGCTTCAGCGTAGTGCGTGAGTACTGCGGGCATGGCATCGGTCGCAAATACCACGAGGAACCTCAAGTCCTGCATTACGGCGCAGCGGGCAAGGGGTTGAAGCTCAAGACCGGCATGGTCTTCACCATCGAGCCGATGATCAACGCCGGTAAACCGGGCACTTACGTGCTGGATGATGGCTGGACCGTGCTCACCCGCGATCAGTCACTGTCGGCGCAGTGGGAACACATGGTGGCGGTGACCGAGACGGGCTTCGAGCTGCTGACCCCGTGGCCGGACGGCACGGGCGACTACCCGGCGGTCTGAGCGCGGCATTGAGCAAGGTTGAGCAAGTGGGTCTGGACGCATGAAGTCACAATAGCGAGCGTGACGAAAACGGGACTGAGCTTGTAGGCTCTTTCTCGTTCCCCTGTGGTGCTGCTTCCTGACAGGCTTTGGATGATCAGTGCAGGTAGCACCAGGGGAGAACACCACTTATCGGACCCAAAAAAACCGGCCTTGGCCGGTTTTTTGTTGCCTGCTTAAACCTTAATGTCTGGATGGCTCAGCTTCCAGCTGCCTGGCAGCCACGACTCCGGAAGAACTGAGTTTAACGGGGTACTTCAACGTGCGATCCCCTTCAGCAGGGCGGTTAACGCACCCGTCGTGAATCAATCCCGCCTCCTGCAAATGCTCAAGGGTGTCTGCAACCGCATTCTCCCCTCGGTAGTTGTCCAGAACTTCCTTGCCCAGGCCTGCCGGGTGGGCATGTAGCAACCGGGTCAGGACTTCCTGCTTCAGTGCGTTATCGATGGTCATGTTTACCTCGCTTTGCTGGTGTGATGAGCGCTGCTTGTAAATTCCGACCACGTGAATCCGGGTTTGTTTGCAGTTTTCCTCGATCAGGTGCGTTTCCATTGCACCTGCGTGACGCCCAGGCCTTCGGCGTAAAGCAGCGCGCGTTTCACCGGCCCCGCGCAGATGTGGCCCTCGACGGCGCCCACCCCTGCGTGCAAGGTCGCAAAATGCAGCGCGTCACTTTCGCAGAGATGATTGCCTTGATGATTGAAGTGCCGCGGCTCACCTTGAAACCGGTAATGAATTTCAAAATCCTTATAGTCATTCATGGTGCTGGCCTGTAGGGGCGTGCGTTAACGCCGGCTGAATGAGGGGGGGCTTGCTTCATGTACCTGACAGCCTGCACGTCGACTGCATCGGCATTGCTGTCACTTCATTTCGAGATCGATACAGGCTGATCAACTCTCGGTGGCCTTGGACCGTAATGCATCTCTACCTGAGACGGGCCATCCGCAATCGGGTTGCGAAGCGGCCGACCGGCGCAGAATTGCATACCTTCATGAGGGTTTAACATCGCCAGCCGATGGGCGGCCATGTGCCATATCGATATGAATATTCGCCATACATCCAGACGCGTTGACTAGGGATAACAGGGCGTTTTCGAGGGGATGCCGGGGATCAAACCCGCCCGCGAAGGTGAATGCTGGAGGGGTCGGAAATGTTTTGTGCGGAAAAGGCAAATTGATGGCCCGCTTCGACCGGCTTTTCTGAAAAAATCCTTTTTTATCAATTGATTCCGGGATGAACCTGTATGCGCAGTGTGGGCTTGGCGGTAGTGGCGGTTTTTCTGGCAGCGGTGTCCGTGACCGCGCACGCCAAAGACCTCAGCAAGAACGACCTGCAGGTCTGCAAATGGGGAGCAGGTGTCGCGGGGGCGGCGCAGCAGTCAAAGCTTTCTGGCACCACCCTCTACAGCGCGCGCAAAAAACTGCAGAGCCGTAAGTTCGCCAAGCCGTGGATGAGCAAGATGGCGCTGGGCATCACGGAACAGACCTACAAAAGCCCTTCGAAGCTCAAACCCGCCGCAGTGAAGCAAACCTACTACGAGGGCTGCATCCAGCACGACCTGGCGCGTAAATGACTGGGGGGTGATTCGGCGTTGGGCAGCCACTCAAGTCGCCTTTCACGGCGTGGCAGGCGACTTGAGCAGGGATCGGCGCGCGCCGCTGCGGATCAATGGCAGTTGCCGGCCAAATGATAATGCTGCGCTTCGGCAGCCGCCGGGCTGTTGAACTCCACCCGGTTTTTCTCGGCAATCGCGTTGTACGAAGGGCAGTCCGGACGGTGGTACACCATGGTCTTCTTGTTGCCGCGAATCGCCAGCGTCAGGTTCGCCGGGTTCCCGCCGCCACTCGCAGCAGGCTTCATCGGATTGCTTGCAGTGGGCGGTGCCTTGGCGGTCACGGCAGACGCCCCGGCAGCACCGTTGCCACCGCTCAAATTGGCGCTGAGGAAAATCGGTGCGTGATCGGACACGCTGTCACGGCCCTTGGCGTGGGTCACGCCGAGGAATGTCGGGTAATCGAACACCTCGACCTTGTTCACCCGGATCGCCGACTGCTTGCTGATAAAGATGTTGTCGTAGAGGTTGGCGAATTTGCCGTCCTTCGTCGACAGCGTGCTCGCGCCATCAAGTACCAGCGGCCTGGCGCTGCTGTCGAGCTTGTCCCACGCGGGCGAGTTGGGCGGGGTGTTGAAGTCGCCCATCAACATGATCTGGTTGTTGCCCGGGTAGGTTTCCTGCAGCCAGGTCCAGTAATTGGACAGCGCGACGATTTCCGAAGCGCGGTCCGCCTGGTTCTTGCCATACAGGATGTGCACGGTGGCCACGACAAAGGTCTTGCCGTCCTTGAGCGAGCGGAACTGCGCAGAGTAGGGCTCGCGTTCGAAGGTGTCGCTGCGGTCCAGGTAGCTCACGGCGCCGTCTTCATAGGCAACGGCATCATCCCGCCAGACGAATCCGTACATTTCCTTGTAGGAAGAGCGGCCCACGGCATGGGACGCCATTGAGCTCCAGTGCTTGCCGGTTTGCCGGGTCAGCTCCTTGGCCAGCGCCTCCAGCGCGTCTTCGCTCATCAGCTCCTGAACCGCGAGAAAGTCCACCTTCTGCGCGACTTTGGCGATGCCCTGAAAGTCCTTGTTCGGGCGCACGCTCAGGTGCTCCAGGTTCCAGGTGCCAATGTTGACGTCAGCGGAAGCGGTTTGCAGGAAAGTGAAAGACAAAAGCAGAGCGACACAAAATCTAAGCATGTTTATCCAACTGGGTTATTCATCGAGGGAGATTGATTCGGGGTGAAGCGGTGACGAGTCGATGGCCGCGAGCTGTGCGCCTGCGGCCATCACTGTCGTAGCGGGGATGTCTGGCCATGACCTCGGCCTCAAGGACGCCGGCAGGTCAATCTTCCTTGGGCACGGTCCAGAAAATCTGCACGCCGCCGTCGTCCCGCCAGGCCAGGGTCACGTTGTCGTTCTCGTCGATCTCTTCCAGCAACTGCTTCCAGTCGTCTTCGAGTTCGTCCGCAAGCCGGAAAATCAGCGCCGCGCGGGCTTTCTGTGCGCTCTGCGAGTTGATGATTTTCTGAACCCGCACGGCCATGCGCTCGTAGTGCCCTGGCGATGCTGCGGTTGATGCGTTGGTGTCAGACACGAAGTGACCCTCCTGTTCGCTGTATGCGCATACAGTATTTGAGTGTCGGACGTTTCGCAACAGCGGATCGGACAAAAACCTCCTTTGACCCAAGTCGCTGATTTTTCGGTTGATTGTCCGGGATTGCGAACCAAAGTCGATGGCGCTGATCTGATCTGCTAGATGACGATTCAGCGTTCGAGCGCATGACGCTTGAGCCCTACACACCAGGAGGCTTTTATGAAGATTCAATCATTGCTGATGCCGGTCGCGTTCGCCTGTTGTGCAGCGTTGGCGGGTTGCTCTACGTCGACCGTAGTCACCTTGCAGAACGGCACGCAGTACGTGACCAAGGATGCGCCGAAGACCAAGAGCAAAGACGGCTTTTATGAGTTCGAGGACATCTCCGGCAAAACCATCCGCGTGCGCGCTGACGAGGTAGCCACCGTCAAAGAAGAGGACTGAGCCACTCCAGGGCCCGGCTGGCATGGCCGCCGGGCCCGCGCTGTAGGCAAACTCGTCCCGATCTGAATGGAACGTCCTCGCATTGCCGTCGCTCTAAGCGAGGCTTTCTGCTCACGATATTTCCTCTCAGGCCCTAATTATGGATACCCCACCCAACACCGGGTTCAGCGCAGCACCCCTGCGTTTCCTTGCCAACGGCGGTGCGGTCGGTGATCTGCTTCAGTCCCCATTGATGGACGGCTCGCCCCTCGGCGCGCCCTCCGACTGGTCGGACAGTCTGAAGGCCCTCATGGGCACGATTCTCCCTGTGCAGGCGCAGATTGTGCTCTTTTGGGGACCTGAATTCGTGGCGCTCTACAACGACGCCTATGCGCCGAGCATCGGCGAGAAACATCCCCGTGCCCTTGGCCGGCCTGCGGTCGAGAACTGGCGCGAGTTGTGGGACGACCTCGAGCCGCTGCTGCGCGGCGTGCGTGAAACCGGGAAAACCTTTGCTGCCAAGGACCGTGCCTTTTATATCGAACGCCACGGCTACGGCGAAACCGTTTACTTTGACGTCTCCTATTCTGCGGTACACCAGAGCGACGGGGCCGTGGGCGGCGTGCTCTGCGTTGTGACCGAAACCACCGAGCGCGTGCATTTCGAACGTCGTCAGGCGCTGCTGCTTGAGGTGGGGCAGGCCTTGCCTTCCATTCGCGACCCCGAGCAGATCGAAGCGGACGTCATCCGGCGTATCGGGCGCGAGCTGGGCGCCACCCGAGTCCACCTCGCGGAGGCTGACGAGCAGGGCGACTTCGTCATTCGCCGTGAATACCGGCAGGGTGACGTGACGACCCGATCAGGGCTGATCGCCGTCAGCGATGACAGCTGTTCTGCGTTGCGCCAGGGCTTTACCGTGCAAGCGGCGATAAAGGCTGACGCCGTTCTGGCTGACCCTCGCGGCGTTGCTCTTCAGCAAGACCGCACAACGAGTCTGGCCGTGCATGTGCCGTTGATGCGCCATGACGTCCTGGCCGGCGTGTTCACGGTTGAGTTCGACGGGCAACGGGTCTGCAGCCCCCATGACATTCACATCATCGAAGAAACAGCCAAACTGGGCTGGCAATGGATCAACCACACGCGGGCTGAATCGGCGCTGCACGCCAGTTCCGCGCAACTGGCCGGGATGTTCGAACAGGCAGGCGCCGGGATTGCGCTGTGTGATCACCGAGGCGTGTTTCAGCAGGTCAATGATCGCTACTGCGACATCATGGGGCTGCAGCGCCGGGCCATCGACGGCCGCTCAATCCTCGATTTACAGAACGACCGCGCGCCTGACACGCAGTCCATGTTCCATGAGAACTTCCTGACCGCCGAAGCGCCCTTCGAGCTGACTCAGCACCATGTGCGCGCCAATGGCTCGGTCGTATGGGTGCAGACTCACGTGACGCCGCTGCTCGACGCGCAACAACACCTCAGCGGCTTGCTGTTTGTTTGCGTTGACATCACCGCGCGTGTGGGTGCCGAACATCAACTGATCGAGCTCAACGAAAGCCTCGAACAGCGCGTCGCGACCATGGTGGCCGAGCGCGAGGCGGCCATTTCGCTGCTGCACGAGTCGCGCAAGATCGAGATGGTCGGTCAGCTCGGCGGCGGCATCGCCCATGACTTCAATAACCTGCTGACGCCGATCATGACCTCGCTGGAGTTGCTGCGGCGCCAGCCGGTCAGCAATGACCGCTCCCATCGCTTGATCGATGCCGCACTGCAGGCCGCAGATCGCGCGCGAATTCTGGTCGGCCGCTTGCTGACCTTTGCTCGCAGGCAAACGCTCAAGCCTCAGGTGGTGGCGCTGGACAGCCTGGTCAACGACATGCGTGACCTTATCCAGCGCTCGCTGGGTCCGACCATCGAAGTAATCGTCGAGATTCCCGCAGATCTGCCCAACATACTCATCGACCCCCATCAGCTTGAACTGGGCGTGCTCAATCTCGCGGTCAATGCCCGGGACGCGATCGCCGAACGCGGCTACCTGAAAATCAGCGCGCGTCCCGAGGTGATTGCCGACAGTCCGGGGTTGGGCCCGGCGCCGGCGCAGGGTTGCTACGTCAGGCTGACAGTGTCGGATAACGGCAGCGGCATGACCGAGGAAGTGCTGCAACGCTGCGTCGAGCCGTTCTACTCAACCAAAGGCGTCGGCAAGGGCACCGGTCTTGGATTGTCGATGGTGCAGGGGCTGGCCCTGCAATCGGGCGGTGGTTTTGATATTCAGTCGGCGCCGGGTCTCGGCACGCGCGTTGACATCTGGCTGCCCGTGTCGAGCGCGGATGTGCTGACACCGGCAGAAGGCGAGGGCGACTCGGCGCCCGCCGCGGATCACCCTTTTCACGTGCTGGTGGTGGATGATGAGGAACTGGTCCGCTACACCGTTGCGCTGCAACTGCGTGACCTGGGCTATCGGGTGACCGAAGCGGCGTCGCCGTCCGCTGCCGAGCAGATGGTCAGCGCCGGGTTGCGGCCGGACGTGCTGATCACCGATCAGTTGATGGCCGAAAAAAGCGGTACCCAGCTCGCCTTGAGTCTGCGCGAAGTCCTGCCTGCGCTGCCGGTGCTGGTCGTCACGGGGTACACCAGCGATTCGTCGACGCAGATTGCCGGTTTCGAGGTGCTGGCCAAGCCCTTCAGCCGCGCTGACATTGCGTCGAAAGTGGCGCAGGTGATCAACGACCCGAAAGCACCGGCATTGATCAGCGAGCAGGCCGGTCACGCATCCTGATGGATTGAGCCCTTCACGCCGTACCCTTCATGCCAGGTGCTGCAATGGCATGAAGGGTGGCTGCTTCGCCTATACGGCTCGGCCGATGGCCTGTTCGTAGCACGACAGGAAATACTGCCACTGGGACTCGTCCCAGAACGAGTGCCTCCTGAGCTGCGGAATGTCGTGACGCGCCGCGCCCAGGGTGGTGATCCGGCCGTGGGATTTTTCCAGATCCAGCAGCGCCAGCTCAAAATCAAAACGCGTGTCGGTGACCGTCGCCTTGATGAAGATGTGCTTGGAGCGCATGCAGCCATGCTGCCACTTGCCCAGGTGCATCTTTGCCAGGGTCTCGGCCAGGCGCTTGAAGAGTCGCTGATGTTGCTCGACGCTCAAGGTGCTGGCACCGCCCTGGGCATACCAGGTATCAAGATCGATGAAACCGCCCAGATCCTTGGTCACCAGAACGCCTTGCCATACACCCGCAACCTTGCGTGCGCCATAAAAAACAGGTCGTGGTGCGTTGACGCCCAGTTCCTCGAGTTTTGTCAGCGCAATGCCCTCACGCAGTGCAGTCGGGCGGCCTGTCGGGTAACGGAAGCTGCGAAACAGGTGGCCCGTCTGGCGTTTCACGTAAAGCGTCTTGCCGTCATGCACAACGCGTTGCACACCGCTGGTGCCGTTGCGGCGCACGTTTGGTGGCTCGACCCAAGGCCCCGACGTGCCCCACCAGAACTCAAACTCGTTGTTTGCCCGACCCATCATGCGCTCCGAATACTTTAGAAATCTTGCTTGTGCAGCGACTGCCGTGTTGCAGTGCGAGCCCCTCTGGCCGTCGCGGGCCAGATTAGTTCACTGCCGCTCAAGGATATTGGCGAATGGCCATTTTGAATGGCGCCCAGCTTACTGGCTTGCCGCTCTCATTAACCAGTCAAACCCGCGGCATTTACGCCATCCAGCAGGTCGTATAGGCAGCATTTGTCTGATTACGCCGCCAGGCAATCCCGTTGAATGACCCTTGGGACGTGTCCCTCGTGAGCCACGTCATGCCCGTTCGTCCCATTCCTGTGAAACTCGCGGAATTGCTGGAACCTGGCGACATCCACCGTGCATAACTAAATAAGGAAATTTGCCATGATCTCTACACTTGAACTCTGCCATATCGTCGAATCAGGTTTTCTGCCTGCCAAGTGCAAATGCACCATCGATGCCAACGACCAAATAATGGTGCAGATTTTTGACCGCGAGCGGGGCCACGCCGATCTCTTGGCCGGGGGTATTCCGGTCAGCTCGCTCAACTCCAGCCGCGCCATCGCCAACCTCATTGCCACGCTCAAAGAAGACTTGAAGCTCCACTCAGCCAGCCGACGTCCGACCGCCCACCAGGAACGCGCGTAATTCCTCAGTAAGGCCCACGACAACCGAGGCACGATTCACCCTTCCTTTCTATCCTCCGATTCAGGGTGCAGGCCGCCAGCGCTGCAACGGTGATCGGAGGAGCAGGGCAACACACGGCCCGCCTCTTTTGACCGCTTTGCACAGTTGACAAATGCTTGAACGGTTCCCATAGTTTCGCTCACGCAAACGTTTGCGATTTCGTCGATGCATCCCCCGACGCGTAAACGCTGCCGATAACAACAATCATAATGTCGGAGTGATTCCATGAAGCTGCCATTCGCTGCACGCCTTCTTGCTGTTGCCATGCTCACCGCTTCCGCTGCAACCCTGCCTCTCTCATCCGCCTTTGCCGACGACGCTAAAAAGCCGACCGTCGCGCTGGTGATGAAATCCCTCGCCAACGAATTCTTCCTGACCATGGAAGACGGCGCGAAGGTCTATCAAAAAGAGCATTCCGCTGACTTTGACCTGATTTCCAACGGCATCAAGAACGAGTCCGACACGGCCGCGCAGATCGACATCGTCAACCAGATGATCGTCAAGAAAGTCGACGCGCTGGTCATCGCCCCGGCCGATTCCAAGGCCTTGGCGTCGGTCCTGAAGAAGGCCATGGACGCGGGCATCAAAGTCGTCAATATCGACAACCAGCTTGACGCCGACGTGCTGAAAAGCAAGGGCATGGAAGTGCCGTTCGTAGGCCCGAACAACCGCAAGGGCGCCAAGCTGGTGGGTGACTACCTGGCCAAGCAACTGACGGCGGGTGACGAAGTCGGGATCATCGAAGGCGTTCCGACCACCACCAACGCGCAGCAACGCACCGCGGGTTTCAAGGACGCGATGGACGCTGCGCAGATGAAGATCGTTTCCACGCAGTCGGGTAACTGGGAAATCGACAAGGGCAACGCCGTTGCGTCCGCCATGCTCAACGAATACCCGAACCTGAAAGCGCTGCTGGCCGGCAACGACAGCATGGCGCTGGGCGCTGTCTCGGCAGTACGTGCGGCAGGCAAGGCGGGCAAGGTTCAGGTGGTCGGCTACGACAACATCAATGCCATCAAGCCGATGCTGAAAGACGGCCGCATTCTGGCCACCGCCGACCAGTTCGCGGCGCGTCAGGCCGTGTTCGGTATCGACACCGCTTTGAAGATGGTCAAGGGCGAGAAGCTCGAGATCACCAACGGCGTGATCGAAACCCCGGTCGAGCTGGTGACCAAGCCGCAATAAGCCGGCCTGGTTTCTCAGCCAACACATTCCAAACCCGCAGTTTTCCAAATATGTACCGCCTGCCCGTGAGGGCAGGTGCGTGGAGATCGTTATGTCAGCGTCTGCTCAGGCCGCTGTTCTATCTGTCAGTGGTATTGGCAAAACCTACGCCCAACCTGTACTCGGTGACATCGACCTGACGCTGATGCGCGGGGAAGTGCTGGCCTTGACCGGGGAAAACGGCGCCGGCAAAAGCACGCTGTCGAAAATAATCGGCGGGCTGGTCACACCGACCACCGGCCAGATGCAGTTTCAGGGGCAGCCCTACCAGCCTGGCAGTCGCACCCAGGCCGAAAAGCTTGGCGTGCGCATGGTCATGCAAGAACTCAATCTGCTGCCGACGCTGTCGGTGGCGGAAAACCTGTTTCTCGACAACCTGCCCAGCCGCGCCGGTTTCATCAATCGCCGCAAGCTGCGCGAAGATGCGATCAAGGCCATGGCCCAGGTCGGCCTTGAGGCCATTGACCCGGACACGCTGGTTAGCGAACTGGGCATTGGCCATCAACAGATGGTCGAAATCGCCCGCAACCTGATCGGCGACTGCCATGTGCTGATCCTCGACGAGCCAACGGCGATGCTCACGGCGCGCGAGGTGGAAATGCTCTTCGAGCAGATCACGCGTCTTCAGGACCGTGGCGTTTCCATTATCTACATCTCTCACCGCCTGGAAGAACTCGCCCGCGTTGCCCAGCGCATCGCCGTGCTGCGCGACGGCAAGCTGGTCTGCGTCGACTTCATGGCCAATTACAACAGCGAGCAACTTGTCACGCTGATGGTGGGCCGTGAACTGGGCGAGAAGATCGATCTGGGCGAGCGCAAGATCGGCGCGGTGGCGCTGTCGGTCAAAGGCTTGAGCCGCACCGACAAGGTCCGCGACGTTTCCTTTGATGTCCGGGCCGGTGAAATTTTCGGGATCTCCGGGCTGATCGGCGCCGGACGTACCGAGTTGCTGCGGCTGATCTACGGCGCGGACGTGGCCGACAGCGGCAGCATCGAAGTCGGCAGCCCGCTGCGCAGCGTGCAGATCAAGTCGCCGGTGGACGCCGTGGGTCACGGCATTGCCTTGATCACCGAAGACCGCAAGGGCGAGGGCTTGCTGCTGTCGCAATCGATCAGCGCCAACATTGCGCTGGGCAACATGGAAGCCATTTCCAGTGCCGGCGTGGTCAACGGCAATTCTGAAATCGCGCTGGCTCAGCGTCAGGTGGGCGCCATGCGCATTCGCAGTTCCAGCCCGACGCAACTGGTGTCGGAGCTGTCGGGCGGCAACCAGCAGAAGGTCGTGATCGGCCGCTGGCTGGAGCGCGATTGCCAGGTGATGTTGTTCGACGAGCCCACCCGCGGGATCGACGTCGGCGCCAAGTTCGACATCTACGCGCTGCTGGGTGAACTGACCCGTCAGGGCAGGGCGCTGGTGGTGGTGTCCAGTGATCTGCGCGAGCTGATGCTGATCTGCGACCGCATCGGCGTGCTGTCTGCCGGGCGCCTGATCGACACGTTCGAGCGCGACACCTGGACCCAGGACGAACTGCTTGCCGCTGCCTTCGCGGGCTATCAAAAACGTGACGCGCTGCTGTCTGAAGCCGCGCCCAGGATCGACTGATGAAAACTTCTACTTCTCCTGCCGCGCTGCCGTCTCCGGGCAAGCGCAGCGGCAACTACTTCGGCCTGGGCACTTACCTGGGGCTGGCGGGCGCATTGCTGGCGATGATCGTGTTGTTCTCGTTGCTCAGCGATCATTTCCTGTCGTACGAAACCTTCAGCACTCTGGCCAACCAGATTCCCGACCTGATGGTGCTGGCGGTCGGCATGACCTTCATCCTGATCATCGGCGGCATCGACCTGTCGGTGGGGTCGGTGCTGGCGCTGGCTGCGTCGGCGGTCAGTGTGGCCATGCTCGGCTGGGGCTGGGGCGTGTTTCCGTCGGCGTTGCTGGGCATCGCCTGCGCAACGGCGGCCGGTACCCTGACCGGCTCGATCACCGTGGCGTGGCGCATTCCCTCGTTCATCGTGTCCCTCGGCGTGCTGGAAATGGCCCGCGGCGTGGCGTATCAGCTGACCGACTCGCGCACCGCGTACATCGGTGACTCCTTTGCGTGGCTGTCCAACCCCTTTGCCTTTGGCATCTCGCCGTCGTTCGTCATCGCGCTGATCGTCATCTTCGCCGCCCAGGCCGTGCTGACGCGCACCGTGTTTGGCCGCTACCTGATCGGCATCGGCACCAACGAGGAAGCCGTGCGTCTGGCGGGCATCAATCCCAAGCCCTACAAGATCCTGGTGTTCTCGCTGATGGGCCTGCTGGCGGGCGTTGCCGCGCTGTTCCAGATTTCGCGCCTGGAAGCCGCTGACCCTAACGCCGGTTCCGGGCTCGAACTGCAAGTGATTGCGGCGGTGGTCATCGGCGGCACCAGCCTGATGGGCGGGCGCGGTTCGGTGATCAGCACCTTCTTTGGTGTGCTGATCATCTCGGTCCTGGCCGCAGGGCTGGCGCAGATCGGCGCGACCGAGCCAACCAAACGCATCATCACCGGCGCCGTAATCGTCGTTGCAGTGGTCCTCGACACCTACCGCAGCAATCGCGCGCGGCGGCGCGGCTGACATGGCAACCATCAAGGATGTAGCGGCGATTGCCGGGATTTCCTACACCACGGTGTCCCATGTCCTTAACCGCACCCGACCGGTCAGCGAGGAAGTACGAAAGAAGGTCGAGGCCGCCATCGTGCAGCTGGACTATGTGCCCAGCGCCGTTGCGCGGTCGCTCAAGGCCAAGGCCACGGCGACCATCGGCCTGTTGATTCCCAACGGCATCAACCCGTACTTCGCCGAACTGGCACGGGGCATCGAGGATTACTGCGAGCGCAACGGTTTCTGCGTGATCCTCTGCAACTCCGATGACAACCCCGACAAGCAGCGCAGTTACCTGCGCGTGCTCCTGGAAAAACGCGTCGACGGCCTGATCGTGTCGTCGGTGGGCGGCGGAGACAGCCTCGTCGAGGGCTTGTCCGCGGTTCGCACGCCGCTGGTCATCGTCGACCGCGATCTGGATGGCGTCACGGCTGACCTGGTGCGCATCGACCATGAGCTGGGCGCGTATCTGGCGACGTCGCATTTGCTGTCCCTGGGCCACCGGAAAATCGCCTGTATCTGCGGCCCGGCGCAGACCAGCGTGGCGAAGATGCGTCTGGCGGGCTATCACCGGGCGATGCAGGAAGCGTCGGTCGACGTGCCGGAAAGCTGGGTGGTAGAAAGCGATTTCACCGGCCCCAGTGGCTATCTTGCTGCGGTGAAACTGCTGGAGCAGGATCCGCCGACGGCGATTTTTGCGGCCAACGACATGGTCGGCATCGGCGTGTTGCGCGCTGCTGCCGAGCGGAACGTGCGGGTCCCGGCGGACCTATCGGTCATCGGCTTCGACGACATCCAGATGAGCCAATACGTTTACCCGGCCCTGACCACCGTCGGCCAATCCATTCTGCAACTGGGCGAGCGCGCTGCCGAGATGCTGCTGCGGCGGATCTCCTCGCGGGGTGAAACCGCTGTCGAACACCTGGTCGTTGCGCCGAGTATCGTGCTGCGCGAATCCACAGCGCCTCCACCCCAGGTATTTACCGAATTTCGTTAAGCCGAGCGCTCCGCCCGGTCTAGAAAGCGTTCTGAAGAGTAGACGTCATGCAAGCAAAAGTAGTGATAGTGGGCAGCCTGAACATGGACCTGGTGACGCGCGCGCCGCGTTTGCCCCGGGCCGGAGAAACATTGGCCGGGCAGTCGTTCGTCACCGTGCCGGGCGGCAAGGGCGCCAATCAGGCGGTAGCGGCGGCACGACTGGGCACCAGTGTCGCCATGGTCGGTTGCGTCGGCGATGATGCCTATGGCGAACAACTTCGCACCGCGCTGCTGGCCGAAGGCATCGATTGCCAGGCAGTGACCCCGGTCTCCGGCGAGTCCACCGGCGTTGCGCTGATCGTCGTCGATGACAGCAGCCAGAACGCTATCGTGATCGTGGCCGGCGGCAACGGCCACGTCACCGCGTCCGTGGTGGACAGCTTCGATGCGCTGCTGTCCGGGGCCGAAGTCATCATCTGCCAGCTTGAAGTGCCGCTCGACACCGTCGGCCACGTGCTCAAGCGCGGCCACGAACTGGGCAAGACCGTCATCCTCAACCCGGCGCCGGCCAGTGGCCCGCTGCCGGCCGAGTGGTTCGCCTGGATCGATTACCTGATCCCGAATGAAAGCGAGGCCACCGCGCTGACCGGTTTGCCCGTCGACAGCACCGCCAGCGCAGACGCCGCTGCATCAGCACTGCTTAAAGCCGGCGTCAGCAAGGTGATCGTGACGCTGGGCGAGCAGGGCGCCTTGTTCGTCAGCGCGTCGCGCTCCGAGCACTTCCCGGCACCCAAAGTACAGCCCGTTGACACCACGGCGGCAGGCGATACCTTCGTCGGCGGCTTCGCGGCGGCGCTGGCCGATGGCAAATCCGAGTCGGACGCCATTCGCTTCGGTCAGGTCGCAGCGGCGCTGTCCGTGACCCGTTCCGGCGCCCAACCTTCCATTCCGACATTTGCCGAGGTTCAGGCCTCTGCAGCACAAGGGCATTCATCATGAAAAAAACCCCACTGCTCAACATTGCCTTGTCCCGCGCCATCGCGTCTCTCGGCCACGGCGACATCCTGATGATCGTCGACGCGGGCATGCCCGTCCCGGCTGGCGTGGAGCTGATCGATCTGGCCTTGACCCATGGTGTGCCCGATTTTCTCAGCGTGCTGAATGTGGTGCTGACTGAAATGCAGGTCGAGAGTCACGTCCTCGCCGAAGAGATGCTGTCGAAACAACCGCCAGCGTTGGCCACTGTTTCGAGCTTGCAGGCCTCGGGCAGCCTCGGTGAGCAACGCCTGGTGAGTCATGAGGCATTGAAACAGCTCAGCCGCGGCGCCCGGGCTATCATCCGCACCGGCGAATGCCAGCCGTACACCAACATCGCGCTCGTGGCGGGCGTGGTTTTTTAACGCCGGTTTTTTATCTTCAGCCGTCAGGAACAAGGAGTTCCCATGAATACAACCCGTCATTTTTTCACCGGACTGATCAGGAGTGCCGCGCTGTTGGCCATTTTATCCGCCACGTCGGTGCATGCCGCCGAGAAGCGCGACGTAATCATCGACACCGACCCGGGCGCCGATGACGTCGTCGCACTGCTCCTGGCGCTGGCGTCGCCCCAAGAACTCAACGTCATGGCGATCACCACCGTGGCGGGCAATGTGCGCATCGACAAGACCTCGCGTAATGCCCGGCTGGCTCGGGAATGGGCTGGCCGTGAAGAAGTGCCGGTGTACGCCGGTGCCGGCAAGCCACTGGTGCGCACGCCGATCTACGCCGAGAACATCCACGGCAAGGAAGGACTGCCGGGCGTGGAAGTGCATGAGCCGAAGAAGCCGTTGGCTGAAGGCAATGCCGTGCAGTACCTGGTCGACACCCTGAAGAAAGCTGCGCCCCACAGCATCACCATCGCCATGCTCGGGCCGCAGACCAATCTGGCGCTTGCGCTGATTCAGGCGCCGGAGATCACCCAGGGCATCAAGGAAGTCGTGGTGATGGGCGGCGCCCACTTCAACGGTGGCAACATCACTCCAGTGGCCGAGTTTAATATCTACGCCGACCCCGATGCGGCGAAGGTTGTCCTGGCCAGCGGCGTGAAGCTGACCTACGTTCCGCTGGATGTCACCCACAAGATCCTCACCAGCGAAGCGCGCATCAAGCAGATCGATGGCCTGAACAATCAGGCTGGCAAGCTGGTCAGCGGTATCCTCAACGAGTACGTCAAGGCTGATATGGTCCATTACGGCCTGCCCGGCGGGCCGGTGCATGATGCGAGCGTGATTGCCTGGCTGATCAAGCCGGAGCTGTTCAGCGGCAGACAGGTCAATCTGGTGATCGATAACCGTGAGGGTGTGACCCACGGCCAGACCGTTGCGGACTGGTATGACACCCTCGCTCAGAACAAAAATGTGTTCTGGGTCGAAAACGGCGATGCCCAAGGCTTTTTTGACCTGTTGACTCAGCGCCTTGGTCTTTTGAAGTAAATCTGCAGTGCTGCGCCGCGTGGCATCCCGCTGCGGGGCGCAGAGCAATCAAGGTGCAAAACCGTGTCTATCGACCTCAATAATCCCGATTCCTTTACCCACGACGCTGTCCGGCAAATGATCGCGGCGGCGCGGGATGGCGTGCACAACCAACTGCGCGTCGGTCGCGACGGCCGTGCGTGGGTTTCCAGTGACGCGGTGGGCGGCGTCGACATCGGCGGACTGCTGTTTCGTCTGGAGACCTGGGCGGCCGGCTCCGGTTGCGTGGGCCCGGTGGCTGCCAGCGATGCCGTATGGGTGACGCAGATCTACAACGCCCTGCGGGACAACTGGGCCAATCCCACCACCGATTACGTCGACGTCTATTGACTCGCGCCCGCCTGTTCAGCCCGTCCTGCGGGCGTGCCTTAAACGTTTTGTCACGATTTGAACAGGCCGGGCAGGCGATGCCTCGGGCAGACTCCTGCGCTGTAATCGACATGCCTTGGCTTGCGCGTGGCGAAACGAAGCCGCTGGACCGCTGTCGCAGAGGTTCTGATTCAGTTAAACGTTAGGAGGTTGTATGCCCTGGAAATACGCATCATCGGGTCTGGTGCTCGCCGCAGCGCTGCTGGCCGGTTGCAGCAGCACGTCGGAGTCTTCGAGCCAGCCTGAGGAGAGCGTCGCCAGTTCCCCGGCCAGTTCCGCTGATGGTTATGCCCGTTGTGACGCGGCAGCGGTGCAGTTCGCTGTCGGCAAACCGGCGTCAGCGGCATTGCTGGACCAGGCGAAGGCCAAGGCCGGCGCGCAGACCGCTAGAGTGCTCGGGCCCAACGACATTGTGACACTGGAATACCGCTCGGACCGTCTGAACCTGAACACCGATGATTCAGGGAAAGTGAACCGCGTCAATTGCGGTTAACGTCAGCGCATTACGGAATTGCAGGCATAAAAAAACCCCGTCAGTGACGGGGTTTTTTCAGATCGCTGGGATTACTCCGCGCGAACCTGAGCAGCTTGCATGCCCTTTTGGCCTTTCTCAGCCACGAAGGAAACAGTCTGGCCTTCTTTCAAGCTTTTGAAACCGTCGGATTCAATGGCTTTGAAATGTACAAAAAGGTCGTCGCCGCCACCCTGTGGGGTGATGAAGCCGAAGCCTTTTTCATCGTTGAACCATTTTACGGTGCCGGATTGGCGATTAGACATGGTGTATCTCCAGGAACATAATTTTCAGTAGTGCTGTGTTGCTCAGGCCAACTGGGCACACGAGCGCTATCATAGTCGAATTGTGTGAATGCTGGACTTTTTCGATTAGAACTTTGCGTCAGCATCTTCGATATAACGCCCCAAATGGGCCCCGTAGGCCTGTTTAGCCCGGTCGGCGCGTTCAGCGGCGAACTCTTCTTCAACCCCTGAAACCCGCTGAATTCGCGGGCTTCAGGGTGTCGGTCGATAGGTCCTTCTTTACGCCCCGGTCTGGGGCATCAAGGAAATGTAAATTTTTTATTTTTTGCCATTCAGGCAATTTTTGCTCACCGCCGCCTGCAGACGAGAGGTCATATCGGTACTGGGAGGCGTCGTTTTGTCATTGAGCGACGCGATCTCCTTGTCCGAGAAGTTCTGGTTGATTTGTTGAGCGCCGCACTCGCAATGCGCCTTCACTGCACTGGCGTCCATCGATGGATTGCTCTGGGTGGCTGCGGTGGTGCATTCGTTCATGTAGCTGGTCTTGGTTTTCGCATCCATCGCGGCATGAGCGCTGAGGGGCAGTGTCAGGGCAAGCGGGGCGAGAAGGGCGGCAACGCGTAGAAGCTTCATGGTGGATTCCTTTTTGTCGGTGGCCGTCGAGGTGTCAGGCCTTGAACAGGTACTACCGATAATCTGAGGCCCTTGAAGCGCACCAGTTCCGTGGCGCCGCTGCGTCTCGGTTCATTTGCCGATCCCCGTGCAGCACCCACCACCGTTTAGCTGACCCTGCCGTAACGCTGTGATAGCATGCGCGCCTGCAGATTAGCTCGCGTCTCGCGGGGCCCCGTTGCCCTGCTGCAAGTTCTGTCGATTTCGTAAGTTCCAGTCACTCTGGTTCGGTCTTCAGGTTGGCCTTCGGGCTCCTGCCACTGTGAGGCAGGCATACCACCGAATCGCGTACTGGCTCTATCCCACCCACGTGACCTTTGGTAGGGGTCACCACTAGGAGAGGAGGCGCCATGCCAACTATTACTCTTCCCGACGGCAGTCAACGTTCTTTCGATCACCCGGTATCCGTTGCCGAGGTCGCAGCATCCATTGGTGCGGGCCTGGCCAAAGCCACCGTGGCCGGCAAGGTCAACGGTCAACTGGTTGACGCCAGCGACATCATCGATACCGATGCGAGCCTGCAAATCATTACCCCCAAGGATCAGGAAGGCCTGGAGATCATTCGTCACTCCTGCGCGCACCTGGTCGGCCATGCCGTCAAGCAGCTCTATCCGACTGCAAAGATGGTGATCGGCCCGGTCATCGATGATGGCTTCTATTACGACATCGCTTATGAGCGTCCTTTCACGCCGGACGACATGTCGGCGATCGAGCAGCGCATGCAGCAGCTGATCGAAAAGGATTACGACGTCATCAAGAAGGTCACGCCGCGTGCGGAAGTGATCGAAGTGTTCTCGGCCCGTGGCGAAGACTACAAGCTGCGTCTGGTCGAAGACATGCCGAACGAGCAGGCCATGGGCCTGTACTACCACGAAGAATACGTCGACATGTGCCGCGGTCCGCACGTGCCGAACACCCGTTTTCTGAAGTCATTCAAATTGACCAAGCTGTCCGGCGCCTACTGGCGCGGCGATGCCAAGAACGAGCAACTGCAGCGCGTTTATGGCACGGCGTGGGCGGACAAGAAGCAGCTGGCGGCTTACATCCAGCGCATTGAAGAAGCCGAAAAACGCGATCACCGCAAGATCGGCAAGCGCCTGGGCCTGTTCCATACCCAGGAAGAAGCCCCGGGCATGGTGTTCTGGCACCCGAACGGCTGGACGCTCTACCAGGTTCTTGAGCAATACATGCGCAAGACCCAGCGCGAAAACGGCTACCTCGAGATCAAGACGCCTCAGGTTGTCGACCGCTCCCTGTGGGAGAAGTCCGGGCACTGGGCGAACTATGCCGAGAACATGTTCACCACCGAGTCGGAAAACCGCGACTACGCCATCAAGCCGATGAACTGCCCTTGCCACGTGCAGGTGTTCAATCAGGGCCTGAAAAGCTACCGCGAGTTGCCGCTGCGTCTGGCCGAATTCGGCGCCTGCCACCGCAACGAACCTTCGGGTGCGCTGCACGGCATCATGCGCGTGCGGGCGTTCACCCAGGATGACGCGCATATCTTCTGCACCGAAGAACAGATGCAGGCTGAATCCGCCGCGTTCATCAAGCTGACCATGGCCGTCTACGCCGATTTCGGTTTCAAAGACATCGAAATGAAGCTGTCGACCCGTCCTGAGAAGCGTGTCGGTTCCGATGAATTGTGGGATCGCGCCGAGTCTGCACTGGCTGCAGCCCTTGACAGCGCGGGTCTGCCGTACGATCTGCAACCGGGCGAGGGCGCGTTCTACGGTCCGAAGATCGAATTTTCTCTCAAGGATTGCTTGGGTCGCGTCTGGCAATGCGGTACTCTGCAGCTCGATTTCAACCTGCCGATCCGTCTGGGCGCCGAATTCGTGTCGGAAGACAACGGTCGCAAGCACCCGGTCATGTTGCACCGCGCAATCCTTGGCTCCTTCGAGCGCTTCATCGGAATCCTGATTGAGCATTACGAAGGCGCCTTCCCTGCGTGGCTTGCTCCAACTCAAGCAGTGATCATGAATATCACTGATAAACAGGCTGATTTTGCCCTTGAGGTGGAAAAAACATTGGCGCAAAGCGGATTCCGTGCCAAGTCCGACTTGAGAAATGAAAAGATCGGCTTTAAAATCCGCGAGCATACGTTGCTCAAAATTCCGTATCTCCTGGTGATTGGGGATCGGGAGGTTGAAACACAAACTGTCGCTGTGCGTACACGTGAAGGCGCAGACCTTGGCTCGATGCCGGTCGCCCAGTTCTCGGAGTTCCTTGCACAAGCGGTTTCCCGGCGTGGTCGCCAAGATTCGGAGTAATTATTATTAAGCGTGAAATGAGACAAGATAAACGAGCTGCACCGAAAGCCCCGATCAACGAGAATATCTCGGCACGTGAGGTTCGTTTAATTGGGGCTGAGGGTGAGCAGCTTGGGATTGTGTCAATTGAAGACGCGCTTCTTAAGGCTGAAGAGGCCAAACTAGATCTGGTGGAAATTTCCGCCGATGCAGTACCCCCTGTTTGCAAACTGATGGACTACGGCAAATCGATCTTCGAGAAGAAGAAACAGGTTGCTGCCGCCAAGAAGAATCAGAAGCAGATCCAGGTTAAAGAAATCAAGTTTCGTCCAGGGACGGAGGAAGGGGATTACCAGGTAAAACTACGCAACCTGGTACGTTTCCTGAGTGACGGGGACAGGGCCAAGATTTCCTTGAGATTTCGCGGTCGTGAGATGGCCCACCAGGAGCTGGGGATGGAGTTGTTGAAGCGGGTTGAAGCTGACCTGCTCGAATACGGCTCGGTCGAACAGCATCCTAAGATGGAAGGACGCCAGCTGATCATGGTCATCGCCCCGAAAAAGAAGAAATAACCACCAGGGCACGGCAGGCCTTGCGGTTATGTTTATCAACTGAATGCGGAGTATCCGAACATGCCAAAGATGAAGACTAAAAGTGGTGCAGCTAAACGGTTTTTGAAAACCGCGAATGGCATCAAGCACAAGCACGCTTTCAAGAGCCACATCCTGACCAAAATGTCGACAAAGCGTAAGCGTCAATTGCGTGGAAGCAGCTTGCTGCATCCGTCCGACGTGGCAAAAGTCAAGCGCATGCTGCGCCTTTGCTAATTTTGATCAAGAACAGAGGAATTAACTCATGGCTCGTGTAAAGCGTGGCGTCATTGCCCGTAAGCGTCACAAAAAAATTCTGAAACTTGCTAAAGGCTACTACGGCGCGCGTTCACGCGTATTCCGTGTTGCCAAGCAAGCGGTAATCAAGGCTGGCCAATACGCCTACCGTGACCGTCGTCAGAAAAAACGTCAGTTCCGCGCTCTGTGGATCGCTCGTATCAACGCTGGTGCGCGTATCAACGGTCTGTCCTACAGCCGTTTCATCGCTGGCCTGAAAAAAGCGTCGATCGAGATCGACCGCAAGGTTCTGGCTGATCTGGCAGTGAACGAAAAAGCGGCGTTTGCTGCGATTGTCGAGAAAGCTAAAGCCACTTTGGCCTAAGTCCCCGGCAATCACCGGACCCCGCTTGGGGTTCGGTGTTAAACGTCATAAATAGGGGAAGAGCCTTGTAAGCTCTTCCCCTATTTTGTATCTGGAGTCTGTACATGGAAAACCTGGACGCGCTGGTCTCTCAAGCACTTGAGGCTGTGCAAAGCGCCGAAGATATCAATGCCCTGGAGCAAATCCGGGTTCTGTACCTTGGCAAGAAGGGCGAATTGACTCAGGTGATGAAGACCCTGGGGAATCTGCCTGCTGATGAGCGTCCGAAGGTCGGCGCGCTGATCAACGAAGCCAAGGAGCGTGTCACAGAGGTTCTCAATGCGCGCAAGGCGTCGTTCGAGGAGGCCGATCTTGCGGCCAAGCTCGCGGCCGAATCCATTGACGTGACCCTGCCTGGCCGTGGCCAGACCACTGGCGGTCTGCACCCGGTCACCCGCACTCTGGAACGAATCGAGCAGTTCTTCACCCACATCGGCTACGGCATCGCCGAAGGCCCTGAGGTCGAAGACGATTACCACAACTTCGAAGCGCTCAACATCCCAGGCCATCACCCGGCCCGGTCGATGCATGACACTTTCTATTTCAATGCGAACATGCTGCTGCGCACCCATACCTCACCGGTCCAGGTCCGCACCATGGAATTGCAGAAGCCTCCGATCCGCATCGTCTGCCCGGGCCGTGTGTATCGCAGTGACTCCGATATCACCCATTCCCCGATGTTCCACCAGGTCGAAGGCCTGCTGGTCGACCGCGATATCAACTTCGCCGACCTGAAAGGCACCATCGAGGAATTCCTGCGCGTGTTCTTTGAAAAAGAGCTGGCAGTGCGTTTCCGTCCTTCGTATTTCCCGTTCACCGAACCTTCGGCTGAAGTCGACATGGAATGCGTGATGTGCAGCGGCAAAGGCTGCCGCGTGTGCAAGCAGACCGGCTGGCTTGAAGTCATGGGCTGCGGCATGGTCCACCCGAACGTGCTGCGCATGTCTGGGATCGATCCGGAAGAATTCCAGGGCTTCGCCTTCGGTATGGGCGTAGAGCGTCTGGCGATGCTGCGTTATGGCGTCAACGACTTGCGCCTGTTCTTCGACAACGACTTGCGGTTCCTCGCGCAATTTCGCTAGGTCGCCCGTAACGAATTCTTTAGGAGAGCAGGATGAAATTCAGTGAACAATGGCTGCGTGGCTGGGTAAGCCCGCAAGTGTCCCGCGACGAGCTGGTTGCTCGTCTGTCGATGGCCGGCCTTGAAGTAGACAGCGTCACCCCGGCAGCGGGCGTTTTCAGCGGTGTTGTGGTGGGCGAGGTGTTGAGCACCGAGCAACACCCGGACGCTGACAAGCTGCGCGTTTGCCAGGTCAGCAATGGCGCCGAAACCTTTCAGGTTGTGTGTGGCGCGCCAAACGTACGTCCCGGCCTGAAGATTCCATTCGCCATGATCGGCGCCGAATTGCCGGGCGATTTCAAGATCAAGAAGGCCAAGCTGCGGGGCGTCGAGTCCAACGGCATGCTGTGCTCCCAAGCCGAGCTGCAGGTGGGTGAGGGCAATGACGGTCTGATGGAGCTGCCGGCCGACGCGCCGGTGGGTCAGGATGTGCGCGTTTATCTCGAACTGGACGACGCGAGCATCGAGGTCGACCTGACGCCCAACCGCGGTGACTGCCTGTCGGTCGCGGGTCTGGCCCGTGAAGTGGGGGCGCTCTATGACGCAGTCGTCACGCGTCCACAGGTGGCAGTGGTTCCGGCCGTGCACGATGAAGTGCGTCCTGTAGACGTGATCGCGTCTGCGGCATGCCCACGTTATCTGGGTCGCGTCATCCGCAATGTCGACCTGTCGCGTCCTACGCCGTTGTGGATGGTTGAGCGCCTGCGTCGCTCGGACGTCCGCAGCATCGACGCCGCAGTCGACATCACCAACTACGTGATGCTTGAGCTGGGTCAGCCGCTGCACGCGTTCGACCTTGCCGAGGTCAACGGCGGCATTCGTGTGCGCATGGCGGAAGAGGGCGAAAAGCTCGTGCTTCTGGATGGACAGGAAGTCAGCCTGCGCGCTGATACTCTGGTCATCGCCGATCACCAGCGTGCCCTGGCCATCGCCGGTGTCATGGGTGGCGAGCACAGCGGCGTGTCCGCGACCACTCGCGATATTTTCCTTGAGAGCGCTTTTTTCGATCAAATTGCCGTTGCCGGCAAGGCACGGTCCTATGGCCTGCACACCGACGCGTCCCATCGCTATGAGCGCGGCGTTGACTGGCAGCTCGCTCGTGAAGCCATGGAGCGTGCCACTGGCCTGCTTCTGGAGATCACGGGCGGTGAAGCTGGTCCGGTCATCGAAACCGTCAGCGATCAGCACCTGCCTTCGGTTGAGCCGATCATTCTGCGTGCCGAGCGTATCGAGCAGATGCTGGGCATGAAGATGGACGCAGCTGAAATCGAGCGCCTGCTGACGGCGCTCGGCCTCACCGTCACGCCTCAAGCCAGCGAGCAGTGGCGCGTCGAAGTGCCGAGCCACCGCTTCGATATCACCCTCGAAGTCGATCTGATTGAAGAGCTGGCCCGCCTCCATGGTTACAACCGTCTGCCGGTTCGTTACCCGCAGGCGCGTCTGGCACCGCAACCGCGTGCCGAGGCTCGGAGTGATCTGCCAGCGTTGCGTCGTCTGCTGGTGGCTCGCGGTTATCAGGAAGCAATCACTTACAGCTTCATCGATCAGAAATGGTTCGAGCTGTTCAGCCCGGGTGTTGAGCCGCTGCTGCTGGCCAATCCGATCTCGGCTGACATGTCGGCAATGCGCTCGTCCCTGTGGCCGGGCCTGGTGAAGTCGCTGCAGCACAACCTCAATCGCCAGCAGGACCGCGTGCGCCTGTTCGAGAGCGGGCTGCGTTTTGTCGGTCAACTGGAAGGCTTGAAGCAAGAGCCGATGCTGGCCGGTGTGATCTGTGGTAGCCGTCTGCCGGAAGGCTGGGCGCAGGGCCGTGATGTCGTCGACTTCTTCGACGTCAAGGCCGACGTCGAAGCGGTGCTGGGCTTTGCCGGTGCGCAGGCTGATTTCCGTTTCGTACCCGGAAGCCTTCCCGCGTTGCACCCGGGTCAGACTGCACGTATCGAGCGTGACGGGCGAGAAGTGGGCTACATCGGCGCACTGCACCCGGAACTGTCGAAGACCCTGGGCCTTGATCGTCCCGTGTTCGTCTTCGAGCTGGTTCTGGCTGAAGTGGCGACCGGTCGCCTGCCGAAATTCCATGAGCTTTCACGCTTCCCGGAAGTGCGTCGCGACCTGGCGCTGCTGGCTGATCGTGATGTTTCCGCGACCGCCGTGCTGGACGTTATTCTTGAGAATGCAGGGGAATGGCTCACAGACCTCAGGCTGTTTGATGTTTACCAGGGTAAAGGCATTGATCCGCTTAGAAAAAGCCTTGCAGTCGGCTTGACCTGGCAACATCCATCGCGCACTCTTACCGACGATGAGGTAAACGCTTCGACGCAGCAAATTCTCACCTCGCTAGAGGCAAGGTTAAACGCCACGTTAAGGATGTAGCGTATGGGGGCTCTGACGAAAGCTGAGATGGCCGAACGTCTGTACGAAGAGCTAGGCCTGAACAAACGAGAAGCCAAGGAACTGGTCGAGCTGTTCTTTGAGGAAATCAGGCACGCTCTGGAAGATAACGAGCAGGTCAAATTGTCCGGGTTCGGCAATTTTGATCTGCGCGATAAACGCCAGCGACCGGGCCGAAATCCCAAGACAGGGGAAGAAATCCCGATTACCGCTCGCCGTGTGGTCACCTTTCGCCCAGGGCAGAAACTGAAGGCCCGAGTTGAGGCTTATGCTGGAACCAAGTCATAACGACGAGCTACCGCCTATCCCCGGCAAACGCTACTTCACCATTGGTGAAGTCAGCGAGCTCTGCGCGGTCAAACCGCACGTTCTGCGCTATTGGGAGCAGGAGTTTCCTCAACTCAACCCGGTCAAGCGCCGCGGAAACCGTCGGTATTATCAGCGACAGGACGTGCTGATGATCCGCCAGATCCGCGCGCTGCTTTACGATCAGGGCTTCACCATTGGCGGCGCGCGTTTGCGCATGTCCAGCGATGAGGTCAAGGATGATTCGCTGCAGTACAAGCAGCTGATCAAACAGATGATTGTCGAGCTGGAAGATGTCCTGGTCGTGCTGCGTAAATGACTTCACGTGGTAAGCCGAAATACTTCCATCATTCAAAAGCTTAGGGTATATTCCTCGACGCTTTCGCAAGAACCCGCAACACAGAAGTAGCAGTGAGTAACGCCTAGTCGGGGCGTAGCGCAGTCCGGTAGCGCACTAGCATGGGGTGCTAGGGGTCGAGTGTTCGAATCACTCCGTCCCGACCATATTTTGTAAAGGGAATCAGCCACTTACCGGCGCGATTCCCTTTTTCGTTTTTGGCGTGCGCAAAACCCGCGCAAAACTGGCGCAAAACTATCCGGCGATTTCGCTGATATCGAGGTCCGGAATGGCCTCCGACCAGATCACCTCGGCGTGCTCCTTCTGGTAGTTTTTGGTCATCCCCTCGCTGGCGTGCCCGGCGATCTTCTGCCCATCTTTCCCGGCTTTCTTGTACAGGTGCAGCGACAGCGCCCTGACTTCGTGGAAGCCTGGCATCTCCTCTTCCTTCCACCCCTTGTAGCAATCCGCCGCCTCCCTGGCGTCCTTGAATGCCCTCGTCAAGTAACGCTCCTCAACCTTGGTCCAGTGCTCTTTAGTCTCAGCCTGCTTTTGCCTCTTCCGATCAGGTCTGCGGTGCACCAGGAAAGGGGAAACGACGTTGTCACGGCAATGGCTGATCACTCGCTGCAGTTCGGGCGTCACCCTAAACCTGATCCACGCCGCGTCACTGGCCTTCGAAGTCTTCTGCTGCACCACATAGAGATAGCCGTCTTTCACGTCTTCGAACTTCATCGCGAGGATATCGGTGCGCCGCTGCGCAGTGATCAGCGCCAGGTCGATCGCGTTTTGCAGCCAGGCCGGTGCCTTCTCCCGAATAGCCTTGAGGCCGTCGATCGTATGCCGTTTGCGGGTTTTCTTCTCGATGCGGTTGATCGTGCTCGCCGCTGGGTTGTCGGGGCACAGCCCTTTCGCCGCCGCGTGATTGAAAATGTCGATCAGCAGCGCCCGGCACTGGTTGGCTGTGCGCGGCGTCAACAGGTCGAGCATTTGCGCGATCATGCGGATCGAGATCTGATCGACAGCCTTTCCTTCGAACTCACGTCGGAATCTACGGAAGTGCACGGCGTAAAGTCCCAGCGTTCCCTTAGACAGCTCGCGTGGCGGCAGCACGTTCTTCTCGTAATCATCCAGGAAGGCGGTGAACAGCTCGGCTGATTCGCCCAATACTACGCCGACCAGGTCGGCGCCCTGCATGAATGCCAAATTCAGTTGCTTGGCCGCATCCACAGCCTTGACCCGATCGGTGCCGAACTGAAACCACTTCCCATCAGTTGGGCGCCGGTACCGGTATGTCCCGCGCCGGTCATCCAGATAAAGGTTCTGCGGCAAGCCTTTGTTCGACTTGTTGCGCGGCCGTGGGACCATCATGCAGCTCCTTTCAATACCATCGCGACGAGATCGTTGCCGGCGGCTTTGTTGAATGCCGCCCAGTCGATATACCAGAGTTTCCCGATCTGCTCGCCTGGAAGCTTGCCGTCTCGGATGTGGTTGCGGATTGCCTGGGGGCAGGGAGGTGTCCCGTTTTCGCCCCAGCGCCGCCGCTGAAATTCGCTGATCTTGATCAATTCACGCTTCATCGGATACCTCTTCCCCGTGCGGGGTCTATGCGGGGTTGAGTGGTTGCGGCACTTCGAAGAAGTTAAGGCGACCTTTGAGTGGTGTGAATGGCAGCGCCTGTGGATCGCGCAGCACGAAACCTTTCTCGCCCATGTACCACGGCGAATCGCTGGTATCGACGCTATCCACCAAATTGACAGATCCAATGATTCCACCGCGGCGCAGATCATCGAAGCATGGAGGCTGTGGCAGGCAATTCTGGTGGCAAAAATTACAGGCCGCAGCATATTCGGCGCTGGTCATGCCTTTGGCGGCATGCACCAGGAACCTCCCACGCAACCTCGTGTGCCAGGTGCGGTTCTCGATGTCCTTGCCGCCGTGGATGATCAGCCAGGCCCACGGCTGGCGTATGGAAAGAGCTTTCATGGACGCAATTCTCCCGCCCGCCGTACACCGGGAGGCATGTGGGTAGATGGGGAAGGGGTTAGGACTGGAAGACGTGACCGATCGCGACAGCCTTTGCGGCGGCCTCGGTTTTGAACATCAGATTGGACTTGCCGGGGCGGCCCTCGCTGACGTACTCGACATCAACCCACCAGCAGCCGAACTTCCGATATGGCGCGCCAATGATCTCGGTGACGTAGCAGTCGATCAGGTTCATGGCGTCACCCGCTTGAACTCGACGACCCAGACCCATGGGTTGGCGGCCCATGCGTCTGGGCCGTTGATCGAGATCCACAGGTCCCGAAAAGCGAACCCGGCCGGGCGATCTACCCCGGTGCCACGAAACGACGCCACGGCCTGGGTATCCACACCCTCAGACATAGCCTGGTCCTCGTTGATGTCCTGCAGCCGCTCGACGCGGACGTCGGTTATCTCAAGCAGGATGCGGCTGTCACGCCTGAACATGTGGATGCTGGGTTTCCAGCGGATCGCGCTCGATGGTGGAAGGTTTTCCCAGCCCTGACCCTTGATGCAATCGGGATAAGTCGCTCGGTAAACCGTAGGGCCGGGATCAAGGTTCGCGGGCTGGGCCCAAGTCTCACGCACCCACATGCGTTCGCCGGGTCCGCCGTAAGGGCAGCAGCCTGAGCGCGCCAGCTCTGCAGCGCATTCCGCCGCATCATCTCCGCTTACTCCAAATCCCCACCGGGGGTGACGCTGGGCGACTGCAAACCACGATCCGTCATCTTCGATTTGAGGCTGTTGCCAGGCTTTAACGGCCCGGCGCGTGACCGTCTTCCGACTTTCTAGGATGGCGCGCACCATCGGCGCCGAGAACAGGATCGGGCGTTCTTTTACTGCGGGCACGTGATCTCCTCGCCGCATACGCAGCAGGCAATAGGGATAAGGGGGGACCGGCGATCCGACTGGAGGAATGAATGCTTCAGCGATGGCTCGGATGCATTAGAGTCCGATGTTCGGTTGCTTCACGTTTGAGGATATTTCACATGCAGTCCGCTCAAGATTTCACAGACGCAGCGCAGCAGTTGATTTTGGTACTAGAGGACGCAACCGCTGTCATGGCGGGGTTGATCTCGGCATCATCAATAGGTACTAACGAATGGAAATCGGCGGTAAGCGCGCAGCAGGAAGCGTTCGTTGAGCTGCACCTTCATCTCAGTCAGGCTGCCGCGTAATCGCAGCAGACAATAGGGATAGGGTGGGGCCGAGCGGGCGGCGGGGTTATTGATGATCGGGTGGTTCTGGCATGCTGGCTTTCAGTTCGGCGGAAGCGGCGTCACGCCAGTTCACCGGATCTCGAAGGTAGTGCCCAAGCATCCAGTAAATGGTTACGGCCTGTTCTTCCTCAGATTTTTGAGGGATGTCGAAGCCCATCAGCCGCAGCGCCTTGGCGATGAAGTGGCAGGTGAAGTTCGGGCGCCCGAGGATTTCACGAAGATCGCTGGTCAGTTCTGGGAGAAGGGCCGCAGCCGCCACTGCGCTGACATCCTCGGCGGCGGCGCGGGTGTTCCATGCTTTTACGGCTTCACCGGGCTTTGTCATTGGGCCGTCTGCATCACAGCCGTGACACATGACGTATGTAGTTTCTGGCTCGGCGGTCAGTTCGTCATTGCCGCAAAACGGGCACGGCAGCAGTTCGGCTGTTTTGGTCATGGTTTCACCATCTCGTCAGGATCGAATCCAAATCGGCGGCAAAGGGCATTGGCTACGCCGGACCCGCAACCAAAGGCGTTTTTCGTCGCGACCCACCTCTGCACGGCTCCTCTCGAAGTTCCGCGTGCAGCCCGGACAGCTCGGGCGAGCAGCTCATGCTCGGTGAATTCGCACCCCGACAATTGAACCTTGCGGCTTTCAGCCAACTCGGATTGCAGATCACACACCCGCTGATCAGCGATGTTCAGGCGCTGCTGCATGGCGGCTACGCGGTCCTTGCCCATCTGCTCCCGGGCGAGAAAGATCGAGTACGCCTCCTGTGACACGCGGACCGATCGGCCATCGACGCCAAAATCGACACCATCACCCGCCGGCGCGCAATCCCCTCGGCACTGCGCCAATCGATCCGCAGGACAATCGCTCAAACGCTTACATTGATTCATGGCTTACTTCCTCCCGCTCACCGTCTGCCCGCATGGCGTCGATGGCGTGTTGGTTGATTTCTCGTGCAATGGTCAGCGCTTCTGCGGGTGTCAGATGAATCTGATGGAACCAGTGAAGGCTGATGCGGTGATTGCCGTCCAGGCCGGGGAATACGGTGGCCGAGACGCGCGGGACGGGTTCGATGGGTTCGGGCATGGGATGGCCTCGGTCAATCGCCGCAGAAGCACGCAATGGCTTCTTCGTGGTCGGCGAACATGTCGAATTGAGTGTCGGAGTAGTCGAGCATCTGCTGATAGCTCGGTCGGTCGAAGCGGAACAGCGCGCCATCACCAGTGATGCTTGAGCTTGATTTCGCAGTGCGCTCCATGCGCGCCCACCACTCAGCTTTCTGGCGATCGCTGGCGATGATCGAGTAAACCTGCTTGGCACCTTTGAGGAAGCACAGGTCGCAATTGCCTTCCAGGGTCCGGCCATTGATGGTCGGCAGCATCAGATCGAAGGGTTGTTCTTTCCAGAAGTTGGTCACGTCCTGCACGCCCACGCCTGCATCCGCCAGCGGCATTACCATGGTTGCGTGCTTGCTCTCGCTTGTGGTCTTGCGGTGTCGGATCTTCGCCACGCGCCTGGGCTCATCTGCGCGGATCCCGGTCATCATGTCCACCGGCGTCTCTTCGGTGGAGCAGCCGACCATCCGAAGGTATTTGTGGATGACCCTGATCTTCAGGTCGATGGTGCAGAATCGAGTGACCGGATTCGGCAGGTAGCTGCGTTTCCTGATCAGGTCTTCGAACGGCTGCCCGTCGCGGCTGGCGGTTTCGTAATTCACGATCGCGAAGCCGCGCTCATCGTCGCGGTACTCAAGCCAAACAATCGGCACGCCCCAGCGCTCGGAACACTCCTGTACGAAATCCAGAGTGGCGGGGTGCTCCTTGCCGGTGTTGGCGAAGGTGACGATCAAATCGCCCAGATCATCGTTGCTGTCCAGCACCTGGCGCAGCATGTAGGCGCTGGTCCGGCCGCCGGAAAAGCTCACGACAGTCGTCCCGGCCATCTTGTAGGGAGACATTACTTATCCTCGGGCGTGGGGATTCGCAGGAAATGGCCTACGCTTAGCTCTCCCCAAAAAAGGAATGCGGCCATGAGCGAAGACAGCGAGAAGGTTTTGCGGATGGCGCTTAAAGGGTTGCTAGGCGCAGCTCGGGATCTGCGTATCGATCTGGACGAGCTGACCAAGGCGGCTATTCGGCTCATGGTCAGGGAGAAGCGGTATGACTCGAATGACGTAACTGAGGCCGCAGTTGCTATTGAGATGGCGGTTGATACGCTGCCACCCTAGTGAAGCCAGGCCCGCTGTCAGCGGGATAATGGCCTACGCTTACCGCTCCAGAGGAAGGGATACGGTCATGAGCGAAGATAGGAGGTTTGCGATAGGGCTGGCTCTGAAAGCCATCCTTAGCGCGGCTCGTAAGCAAGGGCTTGATCTTGATCTGCTGACTCGGTCGGCAGTCAGCGAGCTCTTGCGTTTCAAGGCTTATGACTCAGTACACATACCGATGGCGGTCTGTGAAATCGAGTCAGCGGTTAAGGCTATACAAATAGACCGCTAGTGGACCGCAGGACTCCAGGTCCCGTGGAGTCAGTAATTCAAACAGTCAAGGAACGCACATGATGAGCGAAGACAAAGAAAGGGTTTTACGGATGGCGCTGAAGGCGGTGCTTGTTGCAGCGCAGGAATGCTGCGTTGATATCGACGAGCTCACGGAGTTGGCGATTCAGTCGATGTTGGGCGAGCGATTCTACGATGCGGAGGATGTAGGTGAGGCCTCAAGCGCGATCGAGTCAGCGGCGGATGCGTTGCCTGTGATCCAGTGATTTGTCAGACCTGCATAACATGCAGCGTCTGATGTTATGCGTGCGTAACCGGGCTGATGATCTCGTCGCCCGGATCGGCTCTCCATTCTGCTTGCGCTTTCCTCTCGTACTGACGCGCTAGTTTCGGCGTCACTACGAAAGCTGCCGCGTCAGGCTTGCGCAGTCGCCGCGCCTGCTCTTCAAACGGCATCGAAAGAAACGCCAACGCCAGATCCTGCCACAGCTCCTGAATCTGCTTGTACCCGTGGTCCTTCATCGCAAGCGTCATGCCCGACCGAGTGCCCACTGGGGCATCGACCTCCAGCGTTTCGATCCCCAGCTTTTCCTTCTCCTCTTTCTGGCGCCGACGGTAGTCCGCCGAGTGCTTCGCCGCTGCTGTCTTTTCCATCTGGTGAATCTCCGATCTGGTGCGCTGGCATGGTGAGCCAGGTCTGCCGCCGGCGCTGGTTGGCGCACTTGAATAGGCGCCGCATCAGGTAGCCGATGTGAATGTGATGCAGTGCTCTCGGGCGGTGAGGGCGACGGTGCGGGTATCGACGCCGATCTTCATGCCGATCTGGCGCGCGTTCAGGCCGGCCTCGGCAAGTGCACGAATCCGTGGTGCACGCCTTGCGCGCTTGGCCTTGAGCGTTTCCAGATGATTCGTGGTGCCCAGCAGCGGCGCGTTGGCGCTGACGCCCTGATCGATCTGCTGGATCCTGTGGCCGGTGGCGAGGAAGTAATCGATCTGCGCGGACAGTTGCGCGATGGCCTGCTTGTGTTGGTCCGGTACGCTTTCGCCGATCATTGCACCAGCCTCAGGTTGGGCTGTGCCTCAAGGTGCTGCGCGAAGTTCACAGCCTCCTTCCAGTTGTTGAACCCACCGCGCAGTGCGCCGGTTGCGAGCTCAACGACGCTGTACGAGTTGCGCGCTTTGCTGAGTACCTGAAAGCGGACCCTGCTACCAGGCATTGCCCGGTCCGTGCGCTTGCTGAACTCGCCGCGGGCGGCGCTTGAGCGTTGGAGCAAAGCCCCCAGCTCGACGATACGGTCTTGAAATGCCTGATGCATGGCGATTCCTCATGTGGTTGTGCGTGTACTCGTCAGCACTCTGGCCGCCTGACGTAAGCCGATTGGGCGCAGGGGAGAGTGCTGACGGGTAGACGCTGGGTGAAAAAAAGCCCCATCGACGTGGGGCTTTCGATATCGCTGGTTCACAAGGCCTCCCTACGTGAACCTTGCTTGCCGGCGCCGCCTGATGCGGTAGGCCGGTTGCTATTTGTTATTTCATGGCGGTCATCCTCTGTTTAGTTGATGTTGTTGTCGCAATGTCGCGCGACCGATTGATGTCTGTTGCTATGATGGTCAGACCGAGGTCGATGTTCTAGGAAGGAACGCTCCATGCTCTCCAGTCTCGAATTGCGCCGCATCATCGAGTCAAGTTTCTTGCCTCAGAAATGTATCTGCACAGTCAACACTGTCGGCACCATGACGATTCAGCTCGTGAATCCTTCAACGGACGAGGTGGGTCTGACCGTGCCTGGCATTCCAATATCCAGCTTGACCACAATGAGGGCCGTTTCCGACCTCGTTGCTCAGGTCAAGGAGGAATACAGACTGGTACAGCTGACCCACAGGGATTCAGGATCCAGCTTCAACCGTCAGCGATAGCACTTCATAGCGCGGCAAGGTGCTTCGCCCACACACATTGGCAGTGCTTAACGGTGTGGACTCTCCGCATCGGGCTACGATCTTCGAGGGCGAGCCCTCAACCTGCCGGATTTGATGCCCCGTGCTGGGCTGGCAGGTAACCGGTATGCACGTTCCGGCAAGATCGCACCCCGATGCGGCCTGGTCAGCGTTCAAACGTTCCAGGGTATCGGGCAGTTTTCGTCAGGCTGACGCTGGCGCTGGTTGTCCTATCGCCAATCGGACTCAATCTCGGCGTGCCGGGCCAGCAGCTCGCCGATTAGCCGAAGACGTTCTTGCCCGGTCAGCTGCCGGGCAGCGTGAAACAAACCCTCGTAGAGGTCGCCGGCGAACTCGGCGCCTTTCTGCTCGCCTTCGATCAGGTAGGAAATTTGCAGAGGCGTAGTGGTCATGATGTTTGCTCTGGTTGATTTCCCGTCTGGCCCTGTTTCCAAGGCCAGCCAGTGAAATCTTTCCCATTACCGCCGGGGTGGCGGGGCGCACTGCTTGCCGGGTCATTCACGCGGTTCTGACGTCTCGTCATAGATCAGCCGTCCAGGGTTTTCCCTGTCGTTGGCAGGCTTTCCTCGTTCGCCTGTCTGATCGCCGGTCGCCGGTAGAGGCAATGCGGTCTGTTGATTTATTGCTGCTGGTTGTTAAATAGCGGCTACCTCGGTTGGCAGCTCGCAGTGGTTGTTCGCTGCGATAAGTCAAATATGAACTAGTGGTTCATATTCAGTCAAGTACCAAAAGTACAAATTATTTCCATGACTGGTTCCAGGGGGTTCACCGCTCGCGGATTTAGGATTTACGACGAACCTAAGGTTCGCTATGCTCGCCCTCGACTACTGGATGTATATACAGTCTTATTGGGAGGAACTTATGGCGCAGCAAGGCAAGAAAAAGGAAGCAGTACCGAAACCGATGAGCGCGATGGAGCGGCTATCTCTGCGCGTGTCGTCGATGATCAACCACCCGATCGCCCAGGAGCGAAGGGAGGTCAGGATTCATCGGCTGGATACGGACGGGGAGAGGGAGTGGAGCGAGATCGTGAGTGCGCTCTCAGAGGCGGACGGGATTGAGCTGGCGCACAATCACGAAGATGCGTCGATAACCTTGAAGTGGGAGCCGTCGGCGGATGAGGAACGGCCCGCCCAGGCTGCAGATGCATTCGAGACAGAGGAGCCGGCGCCTTTCTGATGAGCACAAAAAAGCCCGCTCATTAGCGGGCTTTTCAGTCCGATAGGCAATACGATGTTGTTACACAGCCAGCTTTCTGAGCGGGTGAGAGTGAAGTAAATCAACTTGCAAATTTTACCTTAATAAGAGTGAAAGTTTTGCAGCAGCCATTCATGCCATGACTGCGCGTAGCGGCTAAATATTATGAGCGTAGCGCCACCCCCCGGTACAACGGAGAGTATTGAGAAAACAATCATCGTCATGCTAACAACTGATTTCTGGCGTTGTATACCTTGCTTAGAGTGATTAATGAGGTTCTGAAGGTTTTTCGGATATGTGGTGATCGATTTAGAAAGATTCTCGAACGAGGTTGTAAGGCTGCTATTCAATCGCTGAATATTTAGTAGCTGGTTGAATAGTATTCCAAGCAAAATCACCGACGCCATAATTAATCCTAGCGAAGTAACAGCGATTTCGATCATATCAGTAGCTCTGCTTAAGGTGACAATGGCGACTAAAGACAGGGGAAGGGCGAGCATCTTGCCTGCGATATCGCTAAATGCTGAGCTTAGTTTTGTTGCGTAGTCGAGTTCAGCTTGGGCGAACTCCTTACGAACCTTTTCGAATGAAAATGAATGGATATATATCTGAAAATTTCGCCAGTAGATGTCAAGTATTTCATTCCAAGCTTTTAGAAGAACAATGAATTTGTCAGGCTGGCTCTCTGGGAAGGATTCTAGTTTCTCACAAATGGCACCGTTTAGGATTGCACGACGCTCCTCTAAATGGATTCTGCCCTTGTTTTCCTCGCTGGCCAAAGTGCTTATCAAAGAGGTCTTGCTGACATCAAAATCAAGAACTGTCTGATTGAGCTTAGTCTCAATCATCAACGTCTTCGGGGGCTTGTTATTGCCGCTAGGAGTCGAGAATACTAGGTTGTAACAAGACTGCTGCGCATGTGCAGACAAAGAAACCTTAGAAAGGTCTTTGATTAATCTGCATATTTTCTGGATCTTTTCGTGCTGAGAGTTCTTGGTTTTATCAATCGGCGACCAATCATCGGCGATCAGATAAAAGCTTTTAACTGTTTCGCCACAGCCGAGTGAAGGGGTTTTCTCAATCAGTGAGGCGTAGTCAGTAAAGAAAGCATTTTCACCAGATGATATAGGAGTGAACTCAAAGCTTATCGCATCGAGTTTTTCCCTGTAATAGTTCATTTCCCCATAAACTACTGGTGCATTGCGGACTGACGAGATCAAGTCCTGTAATGGCTTGTCAGGCTTTCCAGACCATTTGAAGGAACCAGTCTGTGTTAACTCTGGTTTTCCAACTAGTCTGAAGAGCTCGACAATGCAGTTAAACATCTCTTTTTGATTCCCTATCGACTGTTCAATTCAGCCTCGATTATTTGCTTCATATCATCAGGTATTTCTGAGAAAACCAATTTACCCTCCGCGCGATTGTAGCAGATTACTTTATCAATGCTAGTCCCCAAAGCGCTTCGGTCAAACTGTGCCGACCATCGGCTCGACTTTCCTCGTATCTTGGTTTTTTTATCTAGTATAGACTTGCTTACGGTAAACTCATCGGGCACCTTAGACTCTTCGGAGTTCAATACTTCGGCAAGACTGTCTAGTTGCAGCACCAGATCAGACAGTTCAGGCGGTATGGCCGAAGACGCCGCAGTTTGAATTCCTGATATCGTTGCCTTTTCACCATCGCTATGCTTTTTATTAAGATAGGCAACGACATTGTCCTTAGCTTGGGTGCTATAGGGCGCTAATGTTTCGTTGTCTCTAAAAAAATCTTCTACTATATCTATAGCATTTGCCGTGGCTCTTTTAGATGCTATGCCGGGAGTGCATCCGAGGGCTTTAATGAAGTATGCAGAAGCTTCACTATCTCTGCCTTTGCTGATGAAGCAAAGGTAGGTTTTATCCAGTTCTTCGTCATCTTCATCACCATCTGTACCAAGGACGGATTCAGAAAATCGCGCAAGGTTAATTCTGCATGCTTGATGCACCTTGCTCATGTCTATATCGACGCTGTTAATTGGTATGTAATCCGGCCCCAGTCGTAAGCCGTCTCGTTGCTTGATGTTAGCGATCAGCACAAAGGGCACTGCGTCGCTGATATAGTGAGCAAAAAGGGTATGCCCCCCTGTAGCAAAGCTTTCCTGTTCTGCCTGATTTACAAGTTCGGTGAGCGCGACCCTGGTCAGAGACTCAAAGTTATCGGCACTGATGTCGCGCGCGAATTTTTCGTTCTCTTCTGGAAAGAGGCCTTCCCTGTTGTCTGAGTTGAATTGCCCCCAGACAACGTTATTCCCCTTTTTTCCCAACAGGCTGTTTATGCCTTCCGCAAGGGATGTGAGGGTAGCGATGGTAGGGTCAAACAGCGGCTTTATCACCGTCTTCGCCCTGTCGATGGTCGTAGCGCCTTGATCCTTTTCAAAATAATGAATGACGACGTGTTTCAGCTCGAATGCCATAAATTCCCTTTTCGTGCAAAAAATCATGAAACAAATTTAGTTTTTTAAAATGGCTGTCACACCAAATTCCCGTTCCAAACGAAAAGCACGCGCGCCTGGATGTATGTTTCCTCAGCAAAGATGTCCTCGGCGGGGTGCTTTTTGTTGTCCGAGATCATCTTGAATTTGCCCTTACCTTTCATCTGCAGTCGCTTGATGTACTGGAATCCGCCGTAGGAGAAATAGTAGATCCCGTCGCCGATGAATTCCTTGATGCTAATGTCGACCAGGCAAGGGTCGCCATGCTTGATCGTGGGCGTCATCGACTGCCCCCAGCCGGTTATCACCTTCAGGTGATAGTGTTCTTTGAACTCAACACCCATCGACCGCAGCTGGGAAGGGCTGACGCGTACGTCCTGAAGCAACTCGGGATAGTCGTGAGCGACTTCACCGTCGCCCAGCGCGCCGCGCACGTCGTAGTGGGCAATCCAGACCTCGTCTCCGACCTTGCCGGGCCTGTAGGCATCGTTTATGAGTACGTTGACTGTTCCCTCTGGCTCGTTCCCCTCAGCAACGGCCAGCAACTTCTGCAGCCGATCTTCCCCCAAGCTTTTCCCGGCAAGCATCTGGCGGATCTTGTCTGCAGCGGAAGGGGGGACTAGATCCGGCGCTTCCCTGGCTTGTTGAGGTGCGAATGCCTCTGGGCCATCCCCCGATGCGTGTTGCAGCCATTCGATTCTTACGCCCAAAAAATCAGCAATCGCATGCATTTTTGCTGGGCCTGGAATCGACTCGCCATTCAGCCATTTGCTCGCAGCTTTCGGAGTGACTTTCGCTACTTCTGCAAGGCGAGCGCCCGCTCCCCATTGATCAATGCCTTTAGCAGCAAGTGACTTTTTGAGGCGAGAGGCGAAGGCAGTGCGGATTTCTTCTATTTGAACCATAGGTTCAATATCGCATGGCCTTGCATGTACTTTCAGTTCCGACATAACATGTACTGCAAGTTCATATTGTCTATGGAGGCCACATGGGCCCGCTTAAGAAATCGATTGATGACGCCGGCGGCGTACCAGTGGTTGCCCTGGCATGCGGCAAGTCGCCCCGCGCGGTTTACAAGTGGCTGTCTGCAGAGTGCCTGCCTCGTACTGAGTACACAGGCGAGACTCGATATGCAGAGCGTATCGCTGCGCTCGCTGCCGCCAGGGGCAAGCCCTTTGAGCCGTCCTGGCTTCTTGCTGAAGCCCATCCAGGCAAGTCCGTCGCTTGAAGAAGTTGGGGCGGTCATCGACTCGTCCTTGATTAGTAGTAGCGAAATGGCATGACCACAGATTACGAGCGAGAGAGCCTCATGGAAACGTCGAACTTGCGACACGAAACACGCGATGCGGTGCTGGTTGCCATTGCCCGCGACATGATCGCCCGAACCAGCCTGAGCCAGGACGGTTTTGCCGAGCAGCTCAATCACCAGCTGTTCGACCGCGCGCCGGCTCGTTGCAAGGAGAAAGGATTTCCCGACCTGCAGGCGATGACCAAGTCCTCCGACATGCAGGCATACGGCCGCGCTTACAAAGCATGGAGCAAGCGCGTCGAGCGCTGGCTTGATGACAGCGGAGACCGTATCGAGATCCCGTCGTGGATTGAAGAGTCGTGGGTGGCCGCCTTGGATCAGCCATGGCGCGACCGCGCTCTGACTGAGCTGGCAAGTCGTTACGGCTTGCTGGCCGTCAAGCAGATCGGTTCCGGTGTGGATGACGCTCTGCAAGTGTTCGCTGGCATCGCCACGAACTTCGGCCTGGTCGCCGGGTTGGGTGGGAAAGTGTTCGCTGATGGCGTGTTCGATGACAAGGACCACATCTACGCCGAGTCCTTCGAATCCTTCTGCCGCTCTCTTGCCGCCCATGCAGTCGCCATGGCCGACCAAGCATCACTCATCGCTTCGAAGATCCACTAAATCCCAGGCACAAAAAAGCCGACGGTCTAGGTCGGCTCTTTCTACAGCGTTTGCGAGGTCGATTATGCACACCACTAACCCCCAGAGCAATACCCCGCCTGATTCGTCAGTTCTCTACATGCCGAAGGTAATGACGCGTCAGGTCATGTCGTCTCGCGAGATCGCTGAACTGACCGGGAAGCAGCACAAGAACGTCAAGCGTGACATCGCATCGATGCTGGCGGACTTGAAAAAAGATGCGCTCAGTTTTGAGCGCACCTATCTGGACGGCCAAAACCGCAGTCAGACCGAGTACATGCTCGACCGTGAGCACACCGACTGCCTGCTGACCGGCTACAGCGCACCACTTCGCATGGTAGTGGTTCTTCGCTGGCGCGAACTGGAAGAGCAGGCCACCCCTCGCATCCCGGCCAATTACGCCGAGGCACTCCAGCTTGCCGCTGACCAGGCCAAGGAGACGCAGCGCCTGCTTGGCGTTCTTGAGCTTCAAGCACCCAAGCTCGCAGCAATCCGCCGTCTTGCCGCCGCCGAGGGTTCGATTTGCATCACTGACGCGGCGAAACAACTCGGCATCGCCCCGTCGAAGCTC